>NZ_BAAGSO010000082.1:40388-58635 GCF_054782395.1 Streptomyces daliensis
ATGGTGGCGACGAGTATGTACAGGCAGCCGAAAAGCCGACCCGCACTTGTCGCCGCCCGAGGAGACACCCCACCGCGGCACCGACCCCCACCAGCAGGCAGCCGAAAAACCGACCCGCACTTGTCGCCGCCCGAGGAGACACCCCGGCACGGCACCGACCCCCACCACACACCAACCCCACAACCACCGGCACAAGCCAACAACCACGCGGCGCAAGCCGCGACGCACCGGTCCACACGCCGCGCCGAAGCCACCCACCCGCACCCGAAAAACGCCGCACCCCGTGACGCGGCACAAAAATCAGCGCGGGACCCTACAGTGCCCGCCTGAGACCTCAGCCGTCCCGCGCAACACCCCCGTGAAGCGGGAACCCACCGTTTCCTTCCGCACCCCGCGAAGGGGAACCGTCGGCCAGCCAGGTGCGGGCGCGCAGGGGGAGGCCCGCGTGCCCCGTGGCGTCCCCGCTGTCCGGGGTGCGGACCGCGAGGACCTGGTTGACGCCGATGCGGTTGCGTTCGAAGGCGAGCGCCGACGCGGCCATGTAGAGCCGCCACACCCGCGCCCTGCCCGGCGAGGTGAGCCGGGCCGCGCGCGGGAAGTCGGACTCCAGGTTGGCGACCCAGGCGCGCAGCGTGCGCGCGTAGTGCTCGCGGATGGACTCCAGGTCCCGCACCTCGAAGCCCGCGTCCTCCAGCAGCCCCACGGTCCGCCCGACGGGCGCCAGCTCTCCGTCGGGGAAGACGTACGCGTCGATGAACTCGTCCACCGAGTACGCCTCTTCGTCCCGCAGCGGGCGGCGCGCGATCTGGTGGTTGAGGAGGCGCCCTCCGGGCTTGAGGAGCGCGTACAGGTCGTCCGCGTACTCCCGGTAGCGGGCCGCGCCCACGTGCTCGGCCATGCCGACGGAGGCGATCGCGTCGTAGGGCCCGTCGCGCACCTCGCGGTAGTCCTGGACGCGGACCTCCACCCGGTCCGTCAGGCCCTCCTCGGCGATCCGCTTGCGGGCGAACGTGGCCTGCTCCTGGGAGAGCGTGACGCCCACTGCCCGTACCCCGTACTCGCGTGCCGCGTGCAGCACCAGCGAGCCCCAGCCGCAGCCGACGTCCAGCAGCCGCTGCCCCTCGGACAGCGCCAGCTTGCGGCAGATCAGGTCGAGCTTGTCGTGCTGGGCGCCCTCCAGGGTGCCGCCGTCCTCCCAGTAGGCGCACGAGTAGACCATGCTCGGGCCGAGGACGAGGGAGTAGAAGTCGTTGCCGACGTCGTAGTGGTGGCTGATGGCCTTGCGGTCGCGGCCGAGGGTGTGCCGTATGCCGACGCGGCGGCGGGCCTCCTCGCGGGGCGGCGGGGGCGGCGGCCAGGGGCCGGCGAGGGAGAGCAGCTCGCGCGCTGCCTCGCGTACGGCAGGGTCGCGGGCCAGGTCGAGCAGGCCGCGGCTCTCGTCGCCGTCCTCGCCCTTCTCCCAGATCAGCTCGGCGAGCAGGTCCAGCGCCGCGTACAGGTCGCCCTCGACGTCGATCTCACCGGCGACCCAGGCGCGGGCCAGGCCCAGCTCGCCCGGCCGCCACAGGATGCGGCGCAGCGCTCGGGGGTGCCTGATGTGGAGGGTGGGTGCGCCCGGTGGCCCTGCCTCGCTGCGGTCCCAGGCGCGGATGCGTACCGGGAGCGGGGATCCCAGCACTCTCTCTGCGACTGCGGTGAGCCGCGAAGCGGCGTCGGCCATGGCGCACACCTCCGTAAGGAGCGAGTTTTCCACCACCCTGACGGGTGGTTTCTTTGACCACGTAAACACCAACGGCACCGGGGCGCATGCCCGTTGCCAGGCAAAAACATGGTCATCTCCAACCATGACCGGTCTTCGACCCTCATCTTCGGTCTCCCGCCTCGCCTCCGGCCCCTCCTCCGGGCACGCCGAAGGGGCGTGAGCCCCACGGATGGCTCACGCCCCTTCGGCGTATTCGTGTCGCGTTCGTGCCGCGGCGGGCGGCCCGGTACGGCCCCGGGCGCCCGGCGGACGTCAGGCACCCGGCGCCAAGCACCCGGTGCCCGGCGTCAGGCCCCGGCGTCAGACGCCGCTACGGACGGCGTCGGACGGGGTTCAGCTCGCCTTGGCCTTCTCGGCCGTGTCGGCCTTGCCCGCGCTCGCCGTGCCCTCGGCCTTGGCGGCGGAGGCGGCGGCCGTCACGGGCGCGGCCGCCTCGTAGAACTCCTCGCGCGGGTGCTCCATCGCACCGAGCGAGACGACCTCGCGCTTGAGGAACATGCCGAGGGTCCAGTCGGCGAAGACCCGGATCTTACGGTTCCACGTCGGCACCGCCATGCCGTGGTACGCGCGGTGCATGTACCAGGCCAGGCGCCCCTTGAGCTTGATCTTCGTCTTGCCGACGACGATCATCGCGACGCCCTTGTGCAGGCCCAGACCGGCGACGGCGCCCTTGTTGGCGTGCTTGTAGTCGCCCTGCGGGAAGCCCCGCATGCCCGAGATGACGTTGTCGCCGAGCACCTTCGCCTGCCGCAGCGCGTGCTGCGCGTTGGGCGGGCAGAAGGCGACCTCCTTGTCGGAGGCCAGGTCGGGGACCTGGGCGTTGTCGCCCGCGGCCCACACGTAGTCGGTGCCCTTGACCTGCATGGTCGCGTCGACGTCGACGTGGCCCTTGGGGCCCAGCGGGATGCCGAAGCGCGCCAGCGCCGGGTTCGGCTTCACACCGGCGGTCCACACGATGGTGTTGGAGTCGACCTCCAGGCCGTTCTTCAGCACCACGTGGCCGTCCACGCAGGAGTCCATCGAGGTGTTGAGGTAGATCTCGATGCCGCGGTTCTTCAGGTGCTCCAGGCCGTACTCACCGAGCTTCGGGCCGACCTCGGGGAGGATGAACGGCGCCGCGTCCACCAGCACGAAGCGCATGTCCTCGCGCTTGATGTTGGGGTAGTACTTCGCGGCGTCGCGTGCCATGTCCTCGACCTCGCCGATGGTCTCCGCACCCGCGAAGCCACCGCCGACGAAGACGAAGGTCAGCGCCCTGCGGCGGACCTCCTCGTCGGTGGTCGAGTCGGCCTTGTCGAGCTGCTCCAGCACGTGGTTCCGCAGGCCGATGGCCTCCTCGACGCCCTTCATGCCGATGCCGTTCTCGGCGAGACCGGGGATCGGGAAGGTGCGCGAGACCGCGCCCATCGCAACAACGAGGTAGTCAAAGGGCAGGTCGTACGCCTCGCCGACCAGCGGGGCGATGGTGGCGACCTTACGGTCCTGGTCGATGGTCGTGACGCGGCCGGTGAGGACCTCCGCCTTCGGCAGCACGCGTCGCAGCGGCACCACGACGTGGCGCGGGGAGATGCTGCCTGCGGCGGCTTCGGGGAGGAAGGGCTGGTACGTCATGTACGAGCGCGGGTCGACGACGGTGACGGTCGCCTCGCCGTACCGCATCTTCTTGAGGATGCGCCGTGCTGCGTACAAACCGACGTACCCGCCACCTACTACGAGGATTCGGGGACGCTCCGTGGTGCTCATGGAATCGAGTATCCACCTCACCCCGGGGGTGACCTCGTGAGGGCCTTCACAAGCATCGGGAGGGGTTCTGCTACACTCCGCCGCCCTCGTGATCGAGCCCACAGAGCCGCGGGGGAACCACTTCACCTCACGAGGCGTTGAGCGTCGCCGTGAACTGCGCTTATCGCGGCGGGCGGCGTGTGGACCAGTCACCCCGCGCGGCTCCGCGTAACCCGGCGGCAACAGAGCCGTTTCCGGCCCCGGAGCGCCGAGTGGGTACTTATCCGGCCCTTACGGCGACGATCAGGCCCCGACGAGGCACTTTTCCATGTGAAGAAATTCACGAAGGTTCCTGTGCGCGACGCGCGGCGGGCCCCTCGGGGTGGTGTGCATGTCTATCAAGAGAGAGACGCCCTGCTCAAGTGAGGCCCTTGGCGGGGCCTGCCCCGGCACGCGCGGGCGACTCGGCATAGCGGGCGAAAGCGAGCGAACCGTATCGCGCCACGCGGTGACGACGACCGAATCCCCGCGAATGCGGTGCGACCCGCGGAAGCGCCGATCTAGAATGCCCGGAAAAGTCAATGATCATTGACTAGGAGCCCTCCATGCCGACACCCGAGCAAGCCAGGGCGCGCTTCGAGACCATCAGCCCTGAACTCGCACCGTACGCGACCCGGACAATGCCGAGGCGTCGCGACACCGAGCATCCAATAAATCAGGCATATCTGCGCGACCGACATCGGGACGGCTCCCTGAAGCACGCGAGGGAGGTGGGGGTAGAGCAATCCGACGCCGTGTTCTTCGAGCAGATGGAAAGAATCCAGCGACGGGGAGGAATCTCCCACGAAGGGAACGGGGAGCTGTCGTACACCTCGCAGGTGAGGGCGGAATTCCCCGAAATCCAGTCCTTCCTTGAGCGCCCCGATCAGAGCAGTTCCCGTGACAGCAACTCGAACCCGCAATCGGTCGTCAAGTTGCTGATGGACACGGGCGCCACACGGCTGGAGATATATTCCGACCGCACGGAGTCGGACGACATGCGGGACAAGCGAGTCGCGCAGATCGTGGAAGCGGTGTCCCGCGTGGAGAGAGCGGGCTTCACCATGCCGTCCCCGATGCATTTCTACCTCCCCAAATACACCAGGAGCATCAAGCTCCCCAGTCTGCGCACGGAGAACGCATGGAGTTCCTTCGCGGAGTTCTACGCCCCGAACAGAATCATGCTCTCCCCCGAACTTCTCCGCACCGTCCCACCGGCGAACGCGCCCCGGTCGATCGCGGTGAACATCAACGATCCGTCCGCGGCCATCGTGCACGAGATAGGCCATTGTCTGCACTTCACGCAGTCCCCGAAGTCCTACAGCGACCTTTTCCACACCAGATTCCGCCAGCAGTACGAGCACATAGCTGGCGCGATAAGCGCATACGGCGCGAGGAATCCGCACGAGTTCGTCGCCGAGACGTTCACCGCCATCACCTACAACGCCGCGATTCCGAGGGGCCAACCGGACCTGTACCGGGCACTCGGCGGGCCCGTGCCGGCCCGTCAGACGCCCGCGCCCACGGTAGGCCGCACGCTCGCCCACACGTCGGACCGGTCTTTCCCCGATCAGCGCAGCGACAGGGCCGCCATGGCGAGAATGCCGCCCACAGGTGACAGCTCCCGGTACTCGTCGGGAAGCTCCCGGTCGTACGCCCAGCCCGACCCGTCGAGCTGGGACAGGCGACGGGCCGACGTGGAGCGGGGCAGTCGGGGACACGGACATCGCGGGAGGCGGTGAGGGGGACGGCGCCCCCGGGTGGGCGCAGGTGGAACCTCACGGCAATCTTCCCTGGCCGCGTGTACACGCAAATGCGTACACTGAGTCCATGACCGAGAACACCGCGACCGTCAGAGACGCACGCGCACACCTCGCGGAACACATCAACCAGGCCGAGCAAGGCACTCCCACCGTCATCACACGCAACGGTGCCCCGGTTGCCGCAGTCGTGCCGATCGCCGACTTCGAAGCGCTGGAAGAGGCGGCCGACGTGATGCTGGCCCGGGAGGCAGAGGCGGTTCTGGCCAGCGGTGAGCCCACCGTTTCGATGGCCGAACTGCTGGCGGACCTGTTCAGCGAGCGCGGTGAAGGCTCCGCGTGAAGTACGCGTTCCGGTTCACCACGGCAGCACAGCGGCAGATCCGGGCCATCGACCGGCCCGAAGCCATGCGCATCCTGACCGCACTGACCGCCCTCGGCGACGATCCGTACCGCGAGGACGCCGACATCAAGAAGCTCACCGGCCCCTCGGGTCTCTACCGGCTCCGGGTCGGCAACTACAGGGTCGCCTACCAGGTCAACGACGGCGAACTCATCGTCCTCGTCGTCAAGGTGGGCGACCGGCGGGACGTCTACCGCAACCTGTAGCGGCCCCGCTCCTACCGTGCCCCCGGCTGGCTACACCAGGCTCCAGGCGATGCCGTCGAGGATGCCGTCTGAACGGTCACTCACCCCATCCCCTCCCGGGCCAGGGCCCGGCATCGGCTGCCATTGCGTGGCTTCCGGTTCCCACACAGGTACGACGCGGGCCGCAGTCTCGTACCGGGAAGGTCTCGCCCGAGTGATGAGCCTGCCCGCCGTCGAGGCCCTGCTCGACCGCGTCGGCCTCGGCCTGGACGCCGGGAGCGACACCGCCCGATGACCTCGCCGCCCTGATCGCCGTCGTCGGCCTTGCCCTCACCCTGTGGCAGCTCGCCGCCCGCTGACAGCAACGCCCCCGCCCGGCCTCGGCCGGACGGGGGGATCTTCGTGCGTTCCGCTCAGTGCTCGCCCGATGAATCGGCACGCAGTTCGGAGAGGTAGCGCTGATACAGCGGTCCGGCGACGTGGGCGGCCCGCGCCGGGCTCGGCGCGTACTGTTCGATCATGTGGTGCGCGGCTGCTTTGAGGCGCGCCGCCCAGGCGAGGGCGTGCTGTTGTGCGGAGCGCCCGCACTCCTGCGGCTCACCGGGCAGGCAGACCGGCAGTTGCTCGGGGCTGACCTTGTTGACCGCGTGCCGGATGTGTCCGGCGATGCTCGCCCACTGTTCCTCGGTCTTGTATGAGGCGTCCTCGACGAACCATTTGCCGAAGTCGTCCCCGTGATCGTCCATGTGTGTTGCTCCTGCGGCTCTCGGCTATCCGGTTGCGGCGATCGTAGCCACGTCCGGCTCGTCCACGGCGAGCTTTGGGTCACATGGCCGGGTCCGGACGCTGGGCACGCAGGGCCCGCAGGGTCCGCACATCGGCAGGAACTGCGGGGGTGTGCACCGCTGTGCACCCGCGCCGTGCACGGCCTTGATCCCGGCCATGACGGCAGCCATTCGCGTGCTGCCCCAGATGTCGGCGAGGGCCCGCTCGTGGACGTTGCCGATGGTCAGGAAGCGGCCGAGGACGCACGGAGATACAGAGCCGTCGGGGAGGATGGCGCACTTTTGCTGTGCGCAGTGTCCGCACAGGTCGTCGATCGCGGGGGCGGCGCCGCGGCTCCCCCGTCCGAACGCCCGGGTCCGGTCCCCGCCGACCTCCGGTACGCCGAGGTCGACGAGATCCTTCGCCGCCTGCCGCGCCCGCTGTTCCTGCCGGACGGCGACGACGCCGCCGCGCAGCGGGATACCGAGATCGAGTGCCCGCTCAATGTTCGCCCGGGTCCGCTTGTGCGAGCCCCGGGCCCGGGTCACCTGATCGTGATCGGTCGCCTCGTCCGAGTAGTACGAGGTGGCGAGTTTGACGCCGCAGTCCGTGAACGTCGTCCACAGCTCCTCTTGTACGTGGGTGAGGTTCGAGAAGACCTCGACCTCGATACCCGCGCGGTGCGCGTGCCTGATCAGCTCGGGCAGGTCCGGGTGCATCGTGGGTTCGCCCCCGATGAACTGCACATCCTTGGTGCCCATGTTGGCGAGTTCGTCGATGACGCGGTACCAGTCGGCGAGGGTCATCGTGCCGTGGGTGCCCTGCGGTGAGCTGTCCGCGTAGCAGTGGTCACAGGTCAGGTTGCACAGGCCGGTGATCTCCAGCCAGGCGAACGCGAGCGGGTTCAACGTCGCGTGCATGTGCTCTCCTTGTTGTTGCCGCGTCGAGCGGCGGCCCCCGCACCGCAGGTTGAGCAGCCAGGAGTGCGGGGGCCTCTTCCGCGCGTGCCGACGCGGCGAGAAGGCACGGGCGGGAACATCCCCCGCGTTGGTTCGCGGGGGAGTCAGTCGGGAGGCTGAGAGACCCGTCCGGCCGCCGACCGTCACGCAAACAGCCGGACGGGTCTTGAGCCCCTTCCGACCACGGCTCGTGGAACGTGGACGGAACGGGGCCCTACCCCGCCCCCGCCGAAATCCGATGGCCGTGGGGGCTTGATCGGTGTGGACGGCGGGAGCGGGTGTCTGGGAACGGTTGAAGCCAACAGGGGAGCTAGGGCGGTGGCTCGTCCGGCTGCCACCCGTCGGGCGCGGTCACGGTTCCCGCCTCCCACGCTTGGTAGCAGGCAGCGAGCCAGCTCTCGGCGGCCTCGTACGAGGACCACGTGAGCGGCCACGGACCCTCACCGGGCAGGGTGCACAGGTCGCCGAGATGCAGGTCGAGGATGTGCCAGGCATGGCGGTCGGCGGAGTGCACGGGCCGGTACCTCACGACCAGCCGCTCGTTTCCCTGCCCGAGACCGCCAGAAGCACAATCGCCAGGACGAACAAGCAGACTGCGACCCTCTCGCGCCACATCACGCGCTCCTGTTCGGGCGGTCCGGGCATCGTGGGGCACCGCACGAACAGGGCGGATACCTCAGCGGACGCGTTTCCGGCGTCATGTCACCCGCGACGAGGGTCACGCACTGACGGCTTTGCCACTGTACGTCGACCTTGCCGCCTACGATCCGTGCCTTCCCGGCACGCAAGGTCATACAGCTACCGCCTGTGCCGGTCATGACGCCTCCCCTGTTTCGCGTCCCTCCATGAGGCGTGCCATCTCGGCGTGGACGAGAGCGAACTCGTCTGGGGTGCACACGAGCACCGACTCGACCTTGCCGCCGTCCTCGTAGTGGATGAACACGGGTAAGGCGCCTTGTTGAGCGCGCGCGTCGTACGTGGCGGGCTGCCCCAGGGGCGTGATGTGGGTGGGGGGCGACAGCACCGGAGAGAGTGTTATGCCGCTCGCGTGGGCGGACCACTCGGCGCCGCCCCCGGGCGGGCGCAGGTGGAAGCTCGCGGCAGTCTTCCCGTCTGGCTCGGCCACGACAACGCCGATGTGTCCGTTGCGGGCGGAGTCGCGGGCCAGGTCGCCGAGCTGGGGTCGAAACGGCTGCGGGCCTTGACTGGGACGGTGGCTGTGTCCGGTCATGCTCCAGACGTTAGGGAGCCGTCAGAGGCCGAATATGAGCCGTAGGAATATGGCCGTCATCCATCGAGGTGAAAGCGGTCTGACATGTGCCGCAGCTTCTCCCGAGTGGAGGCGCGTTCGGCGTAGACGAGGCTGCGCAGCGTCGACCGCGCAATCGGGTGGTTCCTGACGAGCTGGGGGGCCAGCTTCTCAGCCTTCCCCAGCTCGGCCAGTGCCTTGTCCCTGTTGCCGTCCCACAGCCATGCCCGCCCTAGCTCCATGTGGTGGTGGCCTTGTCGGGATTTTGGAAGAGACGCGAGCAGTTCGGGGCTGGTGTCTCGGTTTATATCCAGTGCCTTGCTCTGCTGGTGCATCTCCAAAGCGATGCTCACCGCGTGGATTTGAACGTTGCCCGCAGAGAACGTGAGGGAGTGCCGGTCGTAGACGCGGGGATGGTCGTCGCTGGCACGGTCGGCGGCCTCCCTCGCATGTTCGATGCGGGCCTCTGCCTCCGCGCCGCGCCCGGCGCGTGCGGCGGACACAGCGGCGCGGAGCTGGAGTGACCCCCAAGCCCGGATCGCGAGTTGGTCGCCACGGTCGTAACCGCTCTGTACGCCCCTGATGGCCTGATCGGAGAGTGCGACCGCGTCGTCCCAGTCGGCGGTAGCCCACATGTCCCAGACGCGCATCCAGCTCGCTACAGAGGGCACTACGGGGTCGCCAGACTGTTCGGCGGACCAGGCCGCACGTTCACACGCCATGGCGATCAGCTCAGGGTGCCCGAGTACGTGAGCGGCGGTGTGGGCGAATTTGCAGCACACGGCGTAGATCGCGAATGCTTCCTCGCGCTCGTGGCCGTTGGAGACCTCGGCCAGGGCCCGTGCTTCGCGTAGAAGATCGGGCAGAACGTTGAGGATCGCTGTGTTCGCTGCGGCATCCCGCAGACGATGCAACCGGGTCGTCTCCTGCCACAGCTCGGAAGAGGAGCGCGGTGCCCCGTCGAAGACCGGCGCGAGATCGTAGCGGCGCAGTTCTCGGAGGATGGATGAGGCGGACACTTGCCACAGGTTCTCGCTCGGGCTGGAACGGTACGGACGACCGATCAAGTCGTTCGGATGGACGTGCAGTTCCGCCGCGAGCATGTGCAGCAGGCCAACGCGGTCGAGTTCAATCAGGCCGCGTTCCATCTTGGACACCCATCCTTGGGTACGGCCCATGGCTGCGGCTAGGTCTGCTTGCGTCATGCCCAGGCGCAAGCGCGCGCGCCGCGCACGGCGTCCGATCTGTTCGGCTTCCTCCAACACGGTGTCCCCTATCAGCCGTCGGTACAGCCAGTATCACGGTACTGGGATCGGCGTGGTGAAGGCAGACAAGCGCCCCCGGCGGATGACCGTCAGGGGGCGCTGCTTTCGCGTTGTTGCAGGTCACACCGCGAGTGTTTTAGCCATGCTGTTCCAGGTCAGCCGTCTTCTCCGGCCCGCTGGGCGTCGTCTGCCACTTTGAAGGCGATCCCGTCCAGGATGTCGTGTTCGCTCACCACTACCTCCTCCGCGCCGATGCGCTCCATCACCGCGAGCAGCACCAGCGCCCCCGCGTTGATGACGTCGACGCGGCCCGGGTGCATCACCGGGATGGCGGCGCGGGCCTCGTGGGTGGCGGAGAGGAGGCGGCCGGTGATCTCGCGGGCGCGCGCGTAGCTCAGGCGGGAGTGGTGGATCGCCGCGGAGTCGTAGGAGTCCAGGTCGAGGGCGATGGCCGCGAGTGTGGTGACCGTGCCCGCGAGGCCGACGAGGGTGCGGGCCTCCGTCAGGGGGACCGTCTGCGCCGCCTCGTCCAGTGCCGCGGCGATGTCGTCCCGTATGGCCCGGATCTGATCCGGCGTCGGGGTCTCGGTGATCTCGCCGTCGTGGGTCAGATGACGCTCCGTCATGCGGACGCAGCCGACGTCGACGCTGCGCGCGGCCCGTACGGACGTGTCGCCCACGACGAACTCCGTGGAGCCGCCGCCGATGTCCACCACCAGGAAGGGCCGTTCCAGGTCGGCGCGGCCCGTCAGTTCCTTCGTCGCGCCCGTGAAGGAGAACTCCGCCTCCTGGTCGCCCGTGATGACCTCGGGCTCGACGCCGAGGATGTCCACGACGCCGCGCACGAAGTCGTCGCGGTTCTCCGCGTCCCGCGAGGCGGAGGTGGCCACGAAGCGCAGCCGCTCGGTGGGCACGCCCCGCTCGCGGATGGCCTTCGCGTAGTCCCGGCACGCCGCGAAGGTGCGCTCCAGCGCCTCGGGCGCCAGCCTGCCCGTGCGGTCCACTCCCTGGCCGAGGCGGACGATCTCCATCCGCCGGTCCAGGTCCGTCAGTTCGCCGGTTTCCGGGTCCAGGTCCGCGATGAGCAGGCGGATCGAGTTCGTACCGCAGTCGATCGCGGCGACACGGGTCGTACGGCTCATTCGGCGGCTCCTTCGGAAGCGGGGGCGGAGGGATCGGGGGCGGCGCACGTGTCCGCGCCCGCGCAGGGGCCCTTGCGCCACCACTCCGGCAGCATCGCCAGCGCCTCGTCGCCCAGCGGGTTCACGCCGGGACCCGCCACCAGCGCGTGGGCGACGAGCACGTGCAGGCACTTCACCCGGTCGGGCATGCCGCCCGCGCTCGGGAAGCCCTCCAGCACCTCGATGGCGTCGCGCCGCGCGAGGTAGTCCTCGTGCGCCGCGCGGTAGGCGGCGGCCAGCTCCGGATCCTCGCCGAGCCGGTCCGTCATCTCCTTCATCACGCCGTTCGCCTCCAGCGTGCCGATGGCGGAGTTCGCCCTCGGGCACGTCAGGTAGTACGTCGTGGGGAAGGGGGTGCCGTCCTCCAGGCGCGGGGCCGTCTCGACGACGTCGGGCAGGCCGCACGGGCAACGGTGCGCGATGGCGCGCAGGCCGCGCGGCGGGCGGCCGAGCTGCTCCTTGAAGGCTTCGACGTCCGCCTCCGTGGGCGGGGTGGGGTCTGTCTGCGGCGGGGGCGTGTCCATCGGTGTCTTTCTGCGTACGTACGAGCCGGGCTCGGCAGCGGGTCAGGCGGAGGGCTCAGCGGCTCTCGTCGGCCGTGTCCACACCGTCCCAGAGGTTCTGGTACCAGGGGCGGTCGGCGGGGCGCTGATCGGTGGGGCGCTCGGCGTCGGCCGTGCCGTCGACGACGGTGTAGCCGGTCTCACCGGGGCGGACGAAGTGGAGGTGCAGCCGTGCCTGCTGCTCGACGTAGGCCGGGTCGCTCCAGCGCGCCCGCTCCTCGCGCAGCTTCCGCACCTGCTCGCGCGCCTGCTCGGCCTGACGGCGCTGATCGGCGATCTCGGAGCGCTGCGAGACGTACTGGCGCATCGGATACGCCAGCGCGACGACCAGGGAGCAGACGACCAGCGCCAGCAGCGCGGCGCGCCCCGTGAGGCGGTGCCGGCGCGGGGCGCGGACGCGGCGGCTCTGGGCGCGGTAGACCCGTTCGGCGGCCTGCGAGCCGAGCTGCGAGCCGAGCGCCCTGAGTCTGGTCGCGGTGGAGAAGCGGTCCGCGGGCACGATCCTCCCCAGTGTCCCTGTCCTGTCCCGGTGCCGAGGTGCTGCTTGCGGTGCGGTGCGGTGCGAGATGCCCCGGCGCCGAAGTGTTCCGCGGCGCCGGGGCAAAGCCGTCCCCGCCACCGTACGGGAACGGTGGCGGGGACGTGGGCAACTGCGGCCCGTCACGCGGGACCCGTCACGCGGGCTCCCGCACGCGGGTGTGTCAGCCCTTGAAGCGCGGGAAGGCGGAGCGGCCCGCGTACACCGCGGCGTCGTCCAGGATCTCCTCGATGCGCAGGAGCTGGTTGTACTTGGCGACGCGCTCGGAGCGGGCCGGGGCGCCGGTCTTGATCTGGCCGCAGTTGGTGGCGACGGCGAGGTCCGCGATGGTGACGTCCTCGGTCTCGCCGGAGCGGTGGGACATCATGCACTTGAAGCCGTTGCGCTGGGCCAGCTCGACGGCGTCCAGGGTCTCGGTCAGCGAACCGATCTGGTTGACCTTGACCAGCAGCGCGTTGGCGGCCTTGTCGTCGATGCCGCGGGCGAGGCGCTCGGGGTTGGTGACGAACAGGTCGTCGCCGACGAGCTGGACCTTGTCACCGAGCTGCTCGGTGATGGTCTGCCAGCCGTCCCAGTCGTCCTCGTACAGCGGGTCCTCGATGGAGACCAGCGGGTAGGCGTCGACCAGCTCGCCGTAGTACGCGCTCATCTCGGCGGCCGTGCGGGACTGGCCCTCGAAGGCGTAGGAGCCGTCCTTGTAGAACTCGGAGGCGGCGACGTCCAGGGCGAGGGCGATGTCCTGGCCCGGGGTGTAGCCCGCCTTCTGGATGGCCTCGATGATCAGGTCCAGGGCCTCGCGGTTGGAGCCCAGGTTGGGCGCGAAGCCGCCCTCGTCGCCCAGCCCTGTGGCGAGGCCGCGCTCCTTGAGGACGCCCTTGAGCGCGTGGTAGGTCTCGGCGCCCCAGCGCAGGGCCTCGGAGAAGGACTCAGCGCCGATCGGGGCGATCATGAACTCCTGGATGTCCACGTTCGAGTCCGCGTGGGACCCGCCGTTCAGGATGTTCATCATCGGGACGGGCAGCATGTGCGCGTTCGGGCCGCCGAGGTAGCGGAAGAGCGGCAGGTCGCTGGCCTCGGAGGCGGCGTGCGCCACGGCGAGCGAGACGCCGAGGATGGCGTTGGCGCCGAGCGAGGACTTGTCGGCGGTGGCGTCCAGGTCGAACATCGCCTGGTCGATCAGGCGCTGCTCGGTGGCGTCATAGCCCACCAGCTCCGGGCCGATCTGCTCGATGACGGCGAGGACGGCCTTCTCGACGCCCTTGCCGCCGTAACGGGCCGTGTCACCGTCGCGGAGCTCAAGGGCCTCGAAGGCGCCGGTCGAGGCGCCGGACGGAACGGCAGCACGACCCGTGCTGCCGTCGTCGAGGCCGACCTCGACCTCGACCGTGGGGTTGCCTCGCGAGTCGAGGATCTCGCGGGCTACGACGACGTCGATGGACGGCACGAGGATCTCCTTCGTCTGTGTCTGGCTTTCTGCACCCAGAGCCTAACCGGCCCGGACCCGTAACCCGGCCGACCACTCGTGTCGTAGGACCGAACGATGAGTGAAGACGCAGCTCAGAGGGGTCGCGGGCCGGAGAGAAGCGGGGCGCGCTTTTTGTTCCGGTGATGAAGAAACGGCTCCGCCCCGGCGCGGAGGGGTGCGCCGGGGCGGACGGAGCGGGCTGCGGGAGGGGTGCGGGGCGGTTACGGGGTGGGTACGGAGCGGGCGGGGCTCGACGCGGCCCGGCGGGGCCGCCTTGTGCGCTGGGTCACAAGGCGGCGGGGAGCGCGGAAGAGGGCCAGGTCAGAGCTTCAGTTCCTGGCCGGGGAGGATCAGGTCGGGGTCGGAGCCGACGACGTCACGGTTGCGGTCGTAGAGCGCGTCCCAGCCGCCCCGCACCTTGTGCTCGGAGGCGATGGCGGACAGGGACTCGCCGGAGCGGACCCGGTGCCCCTCGTCCCCGTCGGCCTCCTCGGCACCGTCCCGGCCGTGCTTGCCCCGTGAGGCCCGCTCGTCGTCCTCGCCGTCGCCCTCGCGCTGGTCCGGAGTGCCCCTGTGCTTGCCGGTGCCCTCGGTGGCGCCTCCGGCGCCGGTTCCGGTGCCGGTTCCGGTTCCGGCGCCGGTTCCGGTGCCGGTTCCGTTGCCGGGGGTGGTCTCGGAGGGGGCCTCCGGCGAGGCGGAGTCGTCACCCTCGTCCTCGCTGGGCGACGGGGACGGCGACGGGGAAGAGGACGCGTCGCCGGAGCCGTCGGACTTCTCCGGGTCCGGGGAGTCGGACGAATCCGAGGAGTCGTCGGGCTTCTTCTCGGAGTCCGACGGGCTGTCGTACGGGCGCTCGGGCACGGGCTCCGTCGCGTCGCCGGAGTCGCCCGAGCCGTCGTCGTCGCCCGGGTTCACGTCGGGCTTCTCGGTGGAGTCCTCGGTCAGGCCGCCGTTCACCGAGCAGCTCGGCCACGCGTCGGGCCCCTGGTCGTCGAGGATCTTCTCGGCCACCGATATCTGCTGGCTCCGGCTGGCGAGGTCGGGGCGCTCGGCGTAGTCGGTGCCGCCGTAGTCCTCCCATGTGTCCATGGTCAACTGGAGGCCGCCGTAGTACCCGTTGCCCTTGTTGGCGCTCCACAGGCCGCCGCTCTCGCACTCGGCGACGCGGTCCCAGGTGGCGGTGTCCGCCGCGTGCGCACCCGTCGCGCCGAGCAGCGGCAGGGCGATGCCCGCCCCGGTCACGCCCGCGGCGACGAACAGGGCTGGTGCCTGGCGAGGGCGACGGTGTCGGCCGTTCCCGGAACGCATAGTGACCTCTCGTTGGGACACAGGAGTGAGCCTCGGGGACTTCGGGAGCCTCGGGACTGAGACTCCGGATCGAGACTCGGAAGTTGGCGCCCGAACGTAGCCTCGAATCACGGGCATCACAAGCCAATGTCGCGCAGATCACGCCGGGGTCACGCTGGTGACTGCCCGTCACTTTCCGCCGGGCGCCCCCGGTTCGTCTCCGGCGCGAACTCGACGGGCAGCGTGCGCAGTCCGCGCATGATGAGTCCGCCGCGCCAGCGCAGCTCGGCCGGATCCGCGGCCAGTCGCAGGTCGGGCAGGCGGCGCAGCAGCGTGGCGAGGGCGGTCTGCCCCTCCAGCCGCGCGAGGGGCGCGCCCAGGCAGTAGTGGATGCCGTGCCCGTAGCCCAGGTGCTGGTTGTCGCGGCGCTCCAGGTCCAGCACGTCGGGCGCGGCGAACTTCTCGGGGTCGCGGTCGGCCGCCGCCAGCACCACCAGGACGGGGTCGCCCTCGGCCACGCGCTGCCCGCCGAGCGTCAGCGGCTCGGTCGCGAAGCGCCACGTCGCCAGCTCGACGGGTCCGTCGTAGCGCAGCAGTTCCTCGACCGCTCCGGCCAGCAGCGCCTCGTCACCCTCCGCGACGGCCCGCTGGAGGCGTGCGCGCTGCTCGGGGTGGCGCAGCAGCGCGTAGGTGCCGTTGCCGATGAGGTTGACGGTGGTCTCGAAACCGGCGAAGAGGAGGATGAACGCCATGGCCGCCACCTCGTTCTCGGTGAGGTGCTCGCCGTGGTCGCTGGCGCGGATGAGGCCCGAGATGAGGTCGTCCGAACCGGAACCGGAACCGGCCCCGGCCTCGCCGCCCTCGCCTTCGCGCTGACGCAGTTCCTCGCGCTTGCGGTGGATCAGCTCCGCGAGGTAGCCGCGCATCTTCTTCACCGCGCGGCCCACCCCGCCGCGCGGGCTGCCCGGCTGATGGATCATCATGCCTGCCCAGGACCGGAAGTCGTCCTGGTCCTCGGCCGGTACGCCGAGCAGGTCGCAGATCGCGTAGATGGGCAGCGGGAACGCGAACTCGTGGATCAGGTCCGCCTCGCCGCGCCGGGCGAAGCCGTCGATGAGCTGGTCCGTCAGCTCCTGCACGCGCGGCGCGAACCGCGCCACCCTGCGCGGCGTGAACACCTTCGAGACGAGGCGGCGCAGCCGCGTGTGGTCGGGCGGGTCGATGTTGAGCAGGTGCGTCATGAGCCCCGCGCCGCGCTCCCCCGGGATGCCGACCTTGCCCTTGCCGTGCGCGCCGCGCTGGCTGTGGTGGCCGGGGTTCTTGCTGAGCCGCTGGTCGGCGAGGGCTTGCCGCGCGTCGGCGTAACGGGTTACCAGCCACGCCTCCACCCCGCTCGGCAGCTCCGTCCTGCGTACGGGCGCGTGCTCGCGGAGCCAGGCGTACGCGGGGTACGGGTCGGCCGCGAACTCCCAGTCGAACAGCGCGGGCATGGGGGCGGGAGCGGAGTGGGTGGCGGCCGGGCAGGCGGGGGCGTCGGCCTGGCCGGGGCGGCCTGTCGGGGCGGCGGGCTCGGGGGAGGTGGTCTGGTCGTGCACCCCTCGACGGTATCGGGGCGCGGGCGCGTGGCCGTGGGCGCGGGCGAGGTGCCCGTGCCCGTCCAGCGAGGGCTGCGGGGCGCTACGGGGTCACGCCTGACGGCGGCCCGTCCAGGCGCCCGTCCAGCCGCCGCTCGTCCAGCCGCCGCTCGTCCAGCCTCGTCAGCCAGCCGGTGGCGATGAGGTACTGGCCCAGCACGTACCCCGCCATGATCAGCACCTCCTGGGAGGGGAACTCCAGACCCGCGGCCTGGAGCCCGATCAGCAGGTCCGAGCCGAGGAACGCGGCGGCTCCCGCGCCCACCCCGCCCCCGACGCCGAAGGCCGCGGCCCCCATGGCCGCGAGGGCGAGGCTGTAGCCCGCGACGGGGAGCCGCAGGGCCGGGTCGAGGGTGGGCGCGAGCGCCGCGTTGGCCACGGCCCAGGCGGCGAGGGCGCCCAGCGCGGGGCGTGGCCGTGCCCGTATGCCGCGCACGGCGCCCAGGTCGCGGGCCATGCCCACCGTGTAGCTGACCTGGGTACCGAGGAAGGCGGCCATGCCCGTCAGGAAGGCGGCCTCGTGCTCGTCGAAGAGCAGCGCGGTGTCCCCGGCCGCTGCGAAGGCGAGCCCGGCGACGAGGGCTTTCGGCACGGGCGTGGCCGCGTCTTCGCGCCTGCTCAGCGTGTGGGCCGCGAGCGCGGGCATCAGCAGCGGTTTGGCCGCGCGACGGGGTCCGCGCGCCGCGCGGGACGTGGCCAGTAGATCGAGGGCGGAGAGGGCGCCGTAGGCGACGAGCGCGCCGCGTCCGTGGCCGTCGGGGCGGGCGAGGCGCGCTGCGGCGCGCACGAGCTCCTGTACGCCGGGGGCGAGGGCGGGACGGGTGCCGGTGCCTATGCCTGTGCATGCGCCTGCGCCTGCGCCTGGGCCTGCGCCTGGGCCGCTACTGGGGCCGAGCCCCGTGAGGGCTGCCGAGAGCGCGGTACGTGTACGCCGTGCGCGGAACGGCTTCGCGATGATCGCCATCCGGGCAGTCTCACCAGCACCGCTGACGGGGTCAACGGTGCGGGGGCCGGCCGGGACGGTCCCGGCCGGGCTCGCGGGGCCAGACCCGGTCCTGTGCTCGGGCGGGCCCGGCCCCGTTCGGGGCGGGGTCCCGGCCCCCTTCACGGGGCGGCTCCACACACCGGGAAGCCGTGTGCACGGGCACGACGGGGGCCGCCTCTTTCCCGGGACGCGAGTTTCCCGGGAGGCGAGTTTCCCGGGAGGCGAGTTTCCCGGGAGGCGAGGCGCCAGCAGGCAGGGCCCGACCCTCCTCCCGGACGGGCGGTGCGGGGCGCCTGGCGGTACCGGAGCCCGGTCTCTTCGCCGGGAAGGGGTCGGGCGGCCCGGGCGCGGGCGTGCTGCCACGCGACGACGAACTCCGTCGCGTTCACGCCCGTACGGGCCGGACAGGCCGGACAGGCCCGCTCAGGGGCGCCCGGCCACCGGCAGAAGCACCCGGTCCCGGTCAGCGGCCAGGGGCTCCCCGC
>NZ_BAAGSO010000083.1:0-16573 GCF_054782395.1 Streptomyces daliensis
GGCGAGGGGGCACCTCCCAGCGGTAGCTGGGGGAGGGTGGGCACAACCCGTGCCACCGGCCCGCAGCACGCGAACGAAACCCCAAAGGGGCACTCGGGTAGGCGCCCCCTGCCAAGGGGGTGTTGCGCGGGACGGTTGGCCCGTGGAGTGGGGACCGTAGGTCCCGCGCTGGGGTGAGGCCCGGCCGGCCCGGAGTGGAAGCGGGCCACCGGCGGGACGGGGACGCGGTGGGGTGTCCCCGCAGGTCGAGACGAACGACGGCGGAAAGCCGAAAACGAAAGCTTCACGCCGAGGAGACACCCCGGCGCGGCACCGGACACCCCGCACCCACGCGCCCACATCCACGACGCAAGCCAAGAATCACGCGGCGCAAGCCGCGTCGTACCGGTCCATAGGCCGCGCCGTAGCCACCGGCCCGCACCCGGCGACGAAACCCCAAGGCGCACCCAGGGGCGCCCCGCCGGGCGACGGCGCCAAAACTGTTGTGGGCAATCGTCCCGCTGGCGAGGGGGCACCTCCCAGCGGTAGCTGGGGGAGGGTGGGCACAACCCGTGCCACCGAACCGCAGCCGCGCAGCGAAACCCCAAAGGGGCACCCACGGAGCGCACCCCGGACAGGGCCCCGGCAGGGGTCAGAGTGGGGCCGGGGCGCAGCCTAGGACGTGGGACTTGACCAGGGGGGCGATGTCCGGATCGCGGCGTTCGAACGCGGCCATCACCGCCTCGTGCTCCTCCGCGTAGGACTGCTGCACCGTCCCCAGCCACCGGATGGACAGCGCGGTCCACACCTCGATCCCGAGCCCCTCCCAGGTGTGCAGCAGCACGCTGTTGCCCGAGGCGCGGACCATTTCGCGGTGGAAGGCGACGGTGTGCCGCACCTGGGCCTCGCCGTCGCCTTCGCGGTCGGCCTCGTACAGCGCGGCGACGTGCGGCCGGAGCGCCGAGACGTCCGCCGCGAGCCGGGGCGCGGCCAGCTCCGCCGCGATCTGCTCCAGACCGGCCCGTACGGGATAGATCTCCTCCAGGTCGGCGGCCGAGATCTGCCGCACCCGCACGCCCTTGTTCGGCGCCGACTCGATCAGCCGCAGCGCTTCCAGCTCGCGCAGCGCTTCCCGTACGGGCGTCTGGCTGACCTCCAGCTCCACCGCGATCCGCCGCTCGACAATCCGCTCTCCCGGCTTCCACCGGCCGCTGACGATCCCCTCCACGATGTGCTCGCGGATCTGCTCGCGCAGCGAGTGGACGACGGGCGGGGTCATGCGCGCTCCTCGGGGGCGGGAGGTGTGGTGCCCTAGACAATACGGCCGTGGACATGGCGACGCCCCCGCCCGGGGGTGGTGGGCGGGGGCGTCGCTGCGGGGGGTGGCGGTCTGTGGTGGCGGGCCCGCGACGTGCGGCTGACGTGCGGGTCCGTGGTGGTCAGCCGAAGTCGGGGACGCCGTTGAAGCGGGACTTGTGCAGCCGGTCCGGTGTGAGCGGGCTCATGGACGTCACGTCGCGCGGGGCGATCTGAAAGCCCTGCCAGTGGACGGGCATCGGCGTCTGGTCCTCGTCGCGCGCGATGTGGTGGAAGCCGACGTTCACCCAGGCGATGGGGTGTTTCAGCGTCTCGCCGTCCACGAACCGGCTGACGTCCGCCTTGCGGCCGTTCCCGAAGCGGGCGTTGTCGCTCGCGTACTGCTCGCCCTTCTTGTAGCGCGTGAAGTACACGTCGTACTTGGTGAAGGGCCGCGCCGTGTACTTGTGGCTGTTCTGGTGCACCAGCTCCCAGGAGCGCGGGTGCCCGTCCGCGTTCTTGCCCTTGGCGCTGACGACGCGCCACCAACGGGCGCTGGCCGTCCCCGTGTTGCCTGCCAGCTCCTTGGTGACGGTCGTGCGGGTGGTCTTGTACGTGGGCGTGTTGTCGGGGCCTCCGCCGCTGCCCGTGCGCTTGGTGTCGTACTGCTCCACGCGCCCGGCCGGAGCGCCGTCGGGGTGGAAGTCCAGCCGCCAGAAGATGTTGTGGTGGTGGCTGGTGGCGTGCGCCTTGCTGCCCTTGCCGATGGGCCAGCCCTTGCCGTCGGCGGCGTCGAAGTCGGAGGGCGAGAGGTTGCCCGTCGCCCCGGCGCGCGGGGTGAGGGTGCCGTCGTCGGAGAAGTTCCACTGGTTGATGTAGTGGTAGTAACCGGCCGAGTTGACGGTGTAGACGACCAGGTCCTGGCCCTGTTCCGCGTCCTTCTTGTTGCGGGCCTCGCCGACGTCCTGGCTGTTGCCGTGGAAGGCGAAACCGCGCTCCTGGGTCGTGACGCACAGGCCGTCGATCATCTTGGTCTCGCCGTCCATCGGGTCGACCCGGGGGATCTTCTTGAGCACGCCGCCGGGGCAGTCCTTGGGGCGCAGCGGCTCGGGGGAGTCGCCGAGCCGGATGTCGGTGACGTCGTTGTACTCGGCCGCCGCGTTGTCGTACGGGACGTGGATCTGGGCCAGCCGCGCGCTGCGGAGTATCTGTATCGGCCCGGCCTCCCTCTTGGGCTGGAAGGAGACGTCCTCCAGCACCAGTCCTGAGGTGCCCGTGGTGTGCCAGCACATGCGCCAGGTACCGCCGCCCCGCAGCTTCTTCTCGATCGCGGACCCGGAGCCGCAGTCGGGCTGGGCAGCGGCGGCGGCCGGTGCGGCGGGCGTGGCGGGGGAGGCCGCCGAGGCGGACAGGGTGGGCAGTGCCGTCAGTACGAGGAGCGCCGGGGCCGTGGTGAGGGCCAGGCGCCGGATGGATCCGCGCATGGAGTGTTCTCCGGTTCTCTGGTCTGCCCGACGCTCGGTCGGGCTCGGGCTCGGGCTCGGGTGCGGCGGTGGGGCGGTGCGCTGCGTGCGGACGTGTCCGTACGCGTACGGCTGCCGCGCGCCGCTACGGGAGCCGGTGCACCGTGCGGGCGCTGAGGTTGACGACGAGCCGCTGGGTGTCGATCCACGGCCCGTCGGCGACCCGCGTGAACAGCCGCACGCAGCGCTCGTCGCCGCACCGCGCGAGCGGGCCCTCGGGAGTGCCGCGCGGCACGTACGTCAGGCCCTGCACGGAGAGCTGTCCCGCGCCGGTGAGCTTCTTGCCCATGGCCTTCTCGTAGTCCCGCTTCAGACCGGCGCCGAGCGGGTCGCCCAGCAGCACTGTGGCCGCCTCGCGCGCCTCGCGCCAGGCGGGCGGCGGCTGCGCGCCGCGCGACACCTCGGAGTCCTCGACCTTGCTCCGGGCGTCGCCCCCGCCGTTTCCGTCCCCGTTCCCGCCTTCGCCGAGCAGGACGGTCTTGTGGACGAGGGTGTCGTCGCCGTAATCGTAGAAGTAGACCTCCGCGCGTCGGCCAGGACCGTCGGCGGAGTCCGCCAGATCGGTGCTCAGATGCTCGGGGCTGCCCTTGTCGCCCGACACGTCCTCGCTGGCCGTGCGCAGCCCCCGGTCGCCCGCGAGGGCGACCCGTTCCGCCTCGGCCGCCTCGGCGCGCGTCAGCGGCTCGCGTCCCTAGCCGCGCTCGCCCTGCTCGGGCGCCGCCTCGATCTTCGCGGGCGCTCCCGAGCCGGTGCCGGTGCCGGTGCCCGTGCCCGTACCGGCGCCGGTGCCGGACGAGGCGCCCGGCCGGCTTGCCAGCTCCGTGCTGTCGTTGCCCACCGCGTTCAGCGGCAGCGTCACCGCGATCATCGCGGCGGTCGCCGCGACGCCCACCGCCGTGCCCCAGACCAGTCGGCGTACGGCCGAGCGGTGGTCGGCCGCCCTCTCCTCCGTACGCCCGGTGCCGTCCGAGTCCCCCACTTCGCGCATGCGCGCCCCCATGAAGTCCCGCCGCGTGAGGCGGGAAGCCGATGTTCTGTCGAGCTCTGTCGAGCCCATTCCAGAGGGGCGTGCGGTTGTTCGGCACCCCCGTTCCACCAGGCCGAACAATCCCTTAGCGTGAAAGCGCCCGGAAACCGCACAGTTGACCCCTGGCGGGTGTACGGGCCGGAGAACGTACGCTACGGACCGGTATACGGGCGAGGAAACCGGTCGGGGGACCCGGTTGGGAACGCCCGGCGGGGAAGCGGAACACAGCGCGACGGGGCGAGGGGGAGGGAACGGGGAGTTGGGCCGCAGAGAGGTTCCTGTCGATCCGTCGGCGGGTCCCGTACAGCGCTTCGCTTACGAGCTGCGCAAGCTCCGCGAGGAGGCGGGCGGGCCGACCTACCGCCAACTGGCAGCGCGCGCCGACTACTCCGTCACGACCCTCTCCCAGGCCGCAGCGGGCGAACGCCTCCCCTCCCTGGCCGTCACCCTCGCCTACGCGCGGGCGTGCGGCGGCGAGCCGGAGACGTGGGAGCTGTGCTGGCGCGAGGCCGCTGCGGAGGCGGCCGAGGCGGCGGCAGCGGTGCCGGAGGACGGCGCGGGCGCGGAGCCGCCCTACCGCGGCCTCGCCCGCTTCGAGCCCGGCGACGAGAAGCGGTTCCACGGGCGCTCCCAGCTCACGGCCGACCTCCTCGACCTGGTCACGGAGCACCGCTTCGCCGCCGTCTTCGGGCCCTCGGGCAGCGGCAAGTCCTCCCTCCTGCGGGCCGGTCTGATACCGGCGCTGCGAGGCTCCGACGCGCCCGAACGGGCCGACGGGGCCGACGGGCACGCCCCGGTGCCGCGCCCCGCCGCGCTGCGCATCCTCACCCCCGGTGAGCACCCGGCCCGCACCCACGCGGCGGCGCTCACCCCGGCCGGAGGCTCCGAAGGGGGAGACGGGAGCCAGGGTGGCGAGACCTGGGTGCTGGTCGACCAGTTCGAGGAGGTCTTCACCCTCTGCCGCGACCAGGCCGAACGCGCCCGCTTCCTGCGCATGCTCCTCGCGGCGCGTGAACCGGCCAGCCGGCTGCGCGTCGTGATCGCCGTACGCGCCGACTTCTACGGCCGCTGCGCCGAGCACCGCGCCCTCGCCGACGCGCTCAGCGAGGCCGGGCTGCTCGTCGGCCCGATGAGCGGCCGCGAGCTGAGGGAGGCCGTGGTCAGACCGGCGGCGGCCGAGGGGCTGATCGTCGAACGGGCGCTCACCGCGCGCGTGTTGCGGGACGTCGAGGGGGAGCCGGGCGGGCTGCCGCTGATGTCGCACGTCCTGCTGGAGACCTGGCGCA
Organism: Streptomyces daliensis; assembly: GCF_054782395.1. Classification (NCBI taxonomy): domain Bacteria; kingdom Bacillati; phylum Actinomycetota; class Actinomycetes; order Kitasatosporales; family Streptomycetaceae; genus Streptomyces; species Streptomyces daliensis. The sequence continues at coordinate 5,112 of NZ_BAAGSO010000083.1, forward strand.
GACGGCGGGGCCGCACGCTGACGCTGGAGGCGTACGAGGCGGCGGGCGGGCTGCACGGCGCCATCGCCCAGACAGCGGAACGGATCTGGTCGACGCTGTCGCCGGGGCAGGCCGACGCCGCCCGACGCATCCTGCTGCGCCTGATCGCGCCCGGCGAGGGCTCCCAGGACACCCGCCGCCCCGTACCGCGTGCCGAACTCCGCACGGCCGACGCCGACGACATCGCGTCCGCCACGTCCGACGACACGGGCCCCGTGCTCGACCGGCTCGCCCAGGCCCGCCTCCTCACCCTCGGCGACGAGACCGTCGAGCTGTCCCACGAGGCGCTGATCACGGCCTGGCCCCGGCTGCGCGGCTGGATCGAGGAGGACAGGGAGCGGCTGCGCGCGCACCGCCGCCTGACCGAGGCTGCGCAGAGCTGGGCGGAGCTGGACCGCGACGCGGGCGCCCTCTACCGGGGCACGCGCCTGGCCACGGCCGAGGAACTGTTCCCCGCCACGCCGTCGAGCCCGTCGAGGCCACCGGCTCCGTCGGTCCCGTCGGTCCCGTCGAGCCCGTCGGCCCCGGCCGCCCCCGGTCACGCCGCCGACGCGAGGGGAACCGGCCGCGACCCCGGACTGACGCCGCTGGAGCGGGACTTCCTCGACGCCAGCCGCCGCACCCACGCCCGCGAGCGGCGTCGGCGGCGCGGCGCCTTCGCCGTACTGTCCACGCTGGTCGTGCTCGCGCTCGTCGCCGGGGCCGTGGCCTGGCAGCAGAGCCGCACCAGCGACCGGCGGCACGTCGAGGCCGAGGCGCGCAGGATCGCGGGCGTCGCGGACAGCATGCGCATGTCCGACCCCGTACAGGCCATGCGGCTCAGCGTCGCCGCCTGGCGCCTCGCCGATACGCCCGAGACCAGATCGGCGCTGCTCGGCGCCCTGTCCCAGCCCGAGGAGGACGCGTTCACCCTGCCGTCGGGCAGCACAGCGGACGGCGCGGACGGCGCGGGCTCGCAGCGGCTGCTGAGCGCCGACGGCCGGACCCTGGTCAGCGCTGGCCCCCGCGAACTGACCCGCTGGGACGTGCCGGCACACCGCGCACGGGCCTCCCGGCCCGGCCTCGGGCCCGTCGGCGGAGCGCTCCAGGCAGCCCTCAGCCCGGACGGGCGGCGGATCGCGTGGGCGGACGACCGGGGCCGCGTGTCGCTGCGCCGCACCGCACCGGGCGCGCGGACGGAACGCTTCCACGGCGCGGAGGGCAGGCCCGCCGGGTTCAGCCCCAGCGGACGGCTCCTGCGCGTCGACGACGGCCTCCTCGGGCCGCGCGAGGCGCACCACGTCCAACTGTGGGACGTACGGCACCGGAAGCGGACCTTCGAACGCCGGCTGCGGGGCGACCGCTCGGCACTCGGTGCCGTCAGCCACGACGACCGGAAGCTGGCCCTGTGCCCCGAGGGCGGGCGCCTGGAGCTGTGGCGCGTGGGCGAGGGCTCCAAGGGCCCCGTCCCGGGCGGCGGGAGCGCGCCGCCCGCCGACGACTGGCCGAGCGACGCGGCCCGCGCCGCCTGCGAAGCCGACGACCTGGCCTTCACCCCCGACGACCGCTCCCTCGTCTCGCTGGACGCCTCCGGCATCAGCGTCCGCGACGCCCGTACGGGCCGCGAACGGCTCCGGATCGGCCACCGCGACCTCACCGGCATGTCCCTGAGCCGCGACGGACGGCTGCTCGTGGCCACCGACTCGCAGGAGATCCTGGCCTGGCGCCTCGACGGGCCCGACGCGCCTGACCAGCCAGACGGCCCCGGCGACCGGCGCCGGGCCGAGCCCCAGGCCGGGCAGTCGCGCCCCGTGCTGCGCTATCCGCTGGTCAGCGAGCACGTCAGCGGCGTACGCGTGGACACCGAGCACGGCGTCATCCGCTATCTGAGCGGGCTCTCGGGCCGCGTCGTGCGCACCCTCTCCCTCGGCGGCGTCCACCGCACACCCCGCCACGGCGCGGCACTGGAGTCCGCCGCTTTCAGCCCCGACGGGCGCACCCTCGCCACCGCGCGCATCGCCTCCGGGAAGGCGCGGTTCCAGTTGCTGGACGCACGGGGCGCGCCGCTCGCTCCGCAGCCGCCCCACAAGCCCTGCCGCTCCGGCGACGGCCCAGGGGACGAGACGGAAGTGGACGCGGAGGACACCGGGGGAGAGGACGACCCCGCGAACGAGGCGAACGAGGCGAACGAGGCCGACGAGGCGGACGAGCCCGCCTGCACCCCCGTGATGGCCTTCAGCCCCGACAGCCGCACCCTCGCCTACGGCACCAGCGCCTGGGCGGGCGACGGCGCGCTCAGGGACCGCGTCGCGCTGTGGGACACCGAGCGCGGACGCACCCGCGCCCGGCTCGACCTCTCACCGCGCGGCGCCCGTGCAGCGCTCGGCAACGACCTCAACGGCCTGGCCTTCGGCGGCCCCGGCGGCACGTCCCTGCTGGCCTCGCGCATACCGGAGGGCGAGGAGATCGAGGTCTGGGACCCGCGACGGCACAAGAGGACGAAGGTGCTGCGCGGCGCGGGCGGCGAGTCCCTGGCCGTGCACCCGCGCCGCGATCTCGTCGTCACCAACCACGGTCAGCTCGTCGAGCCGGGCAGCGGCAGGGTCGTGCGGCGCGCCCTCACCCAGGACGAGACCAACGCGGTCGTCTTCAGCGCTGACGGCAGCCGCCTGGCAGCGGGGGACGACTCGGGCCGGGTCACCCTCTGGGACGGCGGCGGACGCCGCAGTCTCGGCCTTCTCGCGGGGACGTCCAGGGAGCCGGGCGGCGGCTCGTCCGAGCCCGTCGCCGCGCTCGCCTTCTCGCCCGACGGGCGCACCCTGGCCGTGGCCGGTACGCGGGGCACGCTGCGGCTGTGGGACATGGCCTCCCACCAGCCACTGGGCACGGCCCTGCCCACGGGCCGCGACCCGCTGCTCGCCGTGGCGTTCAGCGCCGACGGGAGCGCGGTGCGCGCGGTGGGCCGCCACACGCCCGTACGCCGCTACCCTGCCGACGCGGCGCACGCCGTCGCCCGCGTCTGCGCCCGCGCCGATGGCGGCCTCTCCCGGGAGCGCTGGGAGGCGGCACTGCCGGGCGTCCCGTACCGCCCCACCTGCTGACCCCGGGCCCTTTTACGCACCCGTACACGCACTCCGCGCACACGACGGCGCCCCCGCCCGGAGAACTCCGGACGGGGGCGCCGTCTCGCATGGCGTGCTGCTGCCGCGCTGGTACTTCTTCGGGCCCTTACAGACCCAGCTCGCCCTCGAACTCGCCGGCCTCAAGGCGGGCCTTGACGTCGGAGAGGTAGCGGGCCGCGTCCGCGCCGTCGACCAGCTGGTGGTCGTAGGAGAGGGTCAGGTAGACCATGTCGCGGATGGCGATGGTCTCGCCCAGCTCCGGGTGGTCGATGACCACGGGGCGGCGGACGGTGGCACCGATGCCCAGCTCGGCGACCTGCGGGTAGTTCACGATGATCGTGTCGAACAGCGCACCGCGCGAGCCGGTGTTGCTGATCGTGAACGTGCCGCCGGACATGTCGTCCGGGCCGAGCCCGCCCTCGCGGACCTTCTTGGCCAGCTCGGAGGTCTTGCGGGCGATGCCCGCCAGGTTGAGGTTCCCGGCCTCCTTGATGACCGGGACCATCAGGCCCTTCTCCGAGTCCACCGCGATGCCGATGTTCTCGACGTCGTGGTAGGTGATCGTGCCGTCGTCGTTCAGCCGGGCGTTGACGGCCGGGTGGGCCTTCAGCGCCTCGGCGGCGGCCTGCACGAAGAACGGCATCGGCGAGAGCTTGACGCCCTCACGTGCCTGGAAGGACTCCTTCGCGCGGGCGCGCAGCTTCATGATCCTGGTGACGTCCACCTCGACCACGGAGGAGAGCTGCGCCTGGTTGTGCAGCGCCTTCATCATGTTCTCCGCGATCACCTTGCGGATCCGCGGCATCTTGACGGTCTGGCCACGCAGCGGCGAAGGCTCCAGCTTCGGCGACTTCGGGGCCGACGAGGCGGCCGCCGGAGCGGCGGGGGCCTGCGCCTTGGCGGCCTCGGCCGCGGCGACGACGTCCTGCTTGCGGATGCGGCCACCGACGCCGGTGCCCTTGACCGAGGACAGGTCCACGCCGTGCTCGGCCGCCAGCTTGCGCACCAGCGGGGTCACGTACGCGCCGTCGGCCTCGCCGCCACCGGCCGGGGCCGGAGCTGCGGGCGCCTGCGGGGCCGGAGCCTGCTGCGCCGGAGCCGCCGGAGCCGCCGGAGCCGCCGGAGCGGCGGGGGCCTGGGCCTGCGGCTGCGCCTGGGCCGGAGCGGGCGCCTGCGCGGGCTCGGGCTGCTTCGGAGCGGGAGCCTGGGCCTGCGCGGGAGCCGGGGCCTCGGCCGGAGCCGCGGCGGCGGCCGGCGCTGCACCCGCGGCACCGATGACGGCCAGCTTGGCGCCGACCTCGGCGGTCTCGTCCTCGCCGACCAGGATCTCCAGCAGGGTGCCGGCGGCCGGGGCTGGGATCTCGGTGTCGACCTTGTCCGTCGAGACCTCCAGCAGCGGCTCGTCCTCGGCCACCTCCTCGCCGACCTGCTTCAGCCAGCGGGTGACGGTGCCCTCGGTGACGCTCTCGCCGAGCGCCGGGAGGACGACCTCGGTGCCCTCGGCCGAACCGGCGGCGGGCGCCGCGGCCTGCGCGGGCTCCGGCTGCGCGGGGGCCTGGGCCGGGGCCTCGGCCTGGGCCGGAGCGGGCTCAGGCTCGGACTGCGCGGGCTCGGCGGCCGGAGCGGCCGCCGGGGCGCCCGAGCCGTCGTCGATGACGGCCAGCTCGGCGCCGACCTCGACCGTCTCGTCCTCGGCGACCTTGATGGAGGCCAGGGTGCCGGAAGCGGGGGCCGGGATCTCGGTGTCGACCTTGTCGGTCGAGACCTCCAGCAGCGGCTCGTCGGCCTCGACGTGCTCACCCTCGGCCTTCAGCCAGCGGGTGACGGTGCCCTCGGTGACGCTCTCGCCGAGCGCCGGAAGGGATACGGAAACCGCCATGGTTTCTGTTGCTCCTTACGATGGTTTCTCCCCGCCCGGCGGAGCCGGGGCCCGGGGAAAGTGCGAAAAGTGGTCGGTGCGCTCGCCCGGACGTGCGTCAGTCGTGCGAGTGCAGCGGCTTGCCTGCCAGGGCCAGGTGGGCCTCGCCAAGCGCCTCGTTCTGCGTCGGGTGGGCGTGGACGAGCTGCGCGACCTCGGCGGGCAGCGCCTCCCAGTTGTAGATGAGCTGGGCTTCGCCCACCTGTTCACCCATGCGGTCACCGACCATGTGGACGCCGACCACGGCACCATCGCGGACCTGGACGAGCTTGATCTCGCCCGTGGTCTTGAGGATCTTGCTCCTGCCGTTCCCGGCGAGGTTGTACTTGAGGGTGACGACCTTGTCGGCGCCGTAGACCTCCTTGGCCTTCTGCTCGGTGATGCCGACGGAGGCGACCTCCGGGTGGCAGTACGTCACCCGGGGCACACCGTCGTAGTCGACCGGGACCGGGTTGAGACCGGCCAGCCGCTCCGCCACCAGGATGCCCTCGGCGAAGCCGACGTGCGCGAGCTGGAGGGTGGGGATGAGGTCGCCGACGGCCGAGATGGTCGGCACGTTCGTGCGGCAGTACTCGTCGGCCAGGACGAAACCGCGGTCCATGGCGACCCCGGCCTCCTCGTAGCCCAGGCCCTGCGAGACCGGGCCGCGGCCGATGGCGACGAGCAGGACCTCGGCCTCGTACTCCTTGCCGTTGGCGAGGGAGACCTTGACGCCGTTGTCCGTGTACTCGGCCTTCTCGAAGAAGGAGCCGAGCGAGAAGTTGATGCCGCGCTTGCGGAAGGCGCGCTCCAGCAGCTTGGAGCTGTTCTCGTCCTCGGCGGGCACCAGGTGGGGCAGGCCCTCGACGATGGTGACGTCGGTCCCGAAGGACTTCCAGGCCGAGGCGAACTCGACGCCGATGACGCCGCCGCCCAGGATGATCGCGGACTCCGGTACGCGGTCCAGGACCAGCGCGTGGTCCGAGGAGATGATGCGGTTGCCGTCGATCTCCAGGCCCGGCAGCGACTTCGGCACGGAGCCGGTCGCCAGCAGGATGTGGCGGCCCTCGTAGCGCTGGCCGTTCACGTCGACGGACGTCGGGGACGACAGGCGGCCCTCGCCCTCCACGTACGTCACCTTGCGGGAGGCGACGAGGCCCTGGAGACCCTTGTACAGGCCGGCGACGACGCCGTCCTTGTACTTGTGGACCCCGGCGATGTCGATGCCCTCGAAGGTGGTCTTCACGCCGAACTCGGCGCCTTCGCGCGCCTGGTCGGCCAGCTCACCGGCGTGCAGCAGCGCCTTGGTGGGGATGCACCCGTTGTGCAGGCAGGTACCGCCCAGCTTGTTCTTCTCGATCAGGGCGACATCGAGGCCAAGCTGGGCCCCGCGCAGGGCAGCGGCGTAACCGCCGCTTCCGCCTCCGAGGATCACTAGGTCGAAAACGGTGCTGGCGTCGTTCGCCACGTCACGTCCTCCATGCATGGGTACGCCGGAGCCGGTCTCCTCTGACCGGGCGGCTGTATGTTCGGCCGCTGTCTTGCTTCGGCCCTGGACTCGGCTTGTGGTGAAGCCGCTGCGGGGGCCCTGTCCTGCCGAGGATCCATCTTCGCACTTGTCGGCGGACAACGGGACGCGGGGCTGCTGTACCGGCCGGTACGAGCACGTTCGCCGGTAGCGATCGGCGCGCGTGAAGCGCCCCCGCGAGCGCACCGGGGGTACGCGCGTAGGCACGCGCGTACGCGCCTGTGGAGCGGCCCAGCGCCCGGGGCTTCACGGCCCCGGGCGCCGGGCGCAACAGTCCAGGCCGGATCCGATCAGGCCGGATGAGACCGGATCAGGCCAGGTCAGGCGGGGTCCGAGCGGTCAGGCGCTGGTCAGCCCAGCTCGCCCGAAGCGGTGTGCTCGGCCAGCCGCACCAGCGTGCGCACCGCCGTGCCCGTGCCGCCCTTGGGGGTGTAGCCGAAGGGCGACGCCTCGTTGAAGGCCGGGCCCGCGATGTCCAGGTGGGCCCAGGAGGTGTCCTCCGTCACGAATTCCTTGAGGAAGAGCCCCGCGACCAGACCGCCGCCCATGCGCTCACCGATGTTGGCGATGTCGGCGACGGGCGAGTCCATGCCCTTGCGCAGGTGGGTGGGCAGGGGCATCGGCCAGGACGGCTCGCCCGCCTCCTCGGCCAGCTCGTGCACGGCCGTACGGAACGCCTCGTCGTTGCTCATGACGCCGAACGTGCGGGAGCCCAGCGCCACCATCATGGCGCCGGTCAGCGTGGCCACGTCCACGATGGCGTCGGGGGACTCCTCGCAGGCGCGGGTCAGCGCGTCCGCCAGGACCAGGCGGCCCTCGGCGTCCGTGTTCAGCACCTCGACGGTCTTGCCGCTGTACATGTTCAGCACGTCGCCGGGCCGGGTGGCCGAGCCCGACGGCATGTTCTCGGCCAGCGCCAGCCAGCCGGTGACGTTGACCCGCAGGCCGAGCCGCGCCGCCGAGACGACGGCCGAGAAGACGGCAGCCGCGCCGCCCATGTCGCACTTCATCGTCTCGTTGTGGCCGGCGGGCTTCAGCGAGATGCCGCCCGAGTCGTAGGTGATGCCCTTGCCGACGAGGGCCAGGGACTTCTTCGCCTTGGCGTGTGTGTAGCTGAGACGCACGAGCCTGGGCGGGTTCACCGAGCCCTGGCCGACGCCGAGGATGCCGCCGTAGCCGCCCTTGGCCAGCGCCTTCTCGTCCAGCACCTCGACCTTCAGGCCGTGCTCCTTGGCCGCGGCCTGGACCTGGGCGGCGAAGGTGGCCGGGTTCAGGTCGTTGGAGGGGGTGTTGACGAGGTCACGGGCGCGGTTGACCTCCTCGGCCAGGACCTGGGCCCGCTCGACGGCGGCCTTGTGCTCCTTGTCACGGGGCTTGGCGCCGACGAGGGTGATCTCGGCGAGCGGGGCGCTCTTGTCCTTGTCCTTGCCCTTCTTCTTGCCGCTGCCGCCACCGCCGTCGCCGTTCGCGTCCGCGTTCCGGCTCCGGTAGGCGGTGAAGGCGTACGCGCCCAGGGCCGCGCCCTCGGCGACGGCCGCCACGGCGTCGGCGTCCTCGAAGGGCAGCGCGAAGGCGCCCTTCTTGACCCCGGCCAGCGCGCGCGCCGCTGCGCCCGCCGCGCGGCGCAGCGTCTCGGGCTCGTAGGACTCGTCCTTGCCGGGAGCCTCGCCCAGCCCCACCGCCAGCACCACCGGCGCCTTCACGCCGCCGTCGGGCGAGGGCAGCTTGGTGACCTCGCCCTCGCCGCCGCTCGCGCCGAGCGCGTCCAGCGTCGCGGCGAGCTTGCCGCCGAACGCCTTGTCCACGGCCTCGGCTCCGGGGGCGACGACGAGGGGGCTCTTGCTGTCGGGGCTGCCCTTGGCGACGCCGACGACGACGGCATCCGCGCGCAGCGTCACGGCGGACGAAGTGCTGAGAGACAGAGCAGACACGGTGGGAGAGACCTTCTTCCGTAGGAGAAGCCGGATCGGGTGCACGGCTTCGGGCACTTCGGGCATCGTATGCCCGTGTCGGCCCGGGTGTTCGGAGACCCTACGTCCTCCACCTCCGCCCGACCACGCGCTTTACGGAGCCCGTTCGGACACCGCCGCGCGTCGGACGCCCAGGTCCGGGTGCGTACACGGCGCGGGTGGCAGACGGCGCGTGCCCCCGCTGACGGTGCCTCCGACCGCTCGGAGGCGCACCGAGCCTGGGTGCCCTCAGCCCAGCGCGAGAAACACGAGCGTGCCGGTGGCGGCCGTCTCGGCCAGCGCGCCGAAGACGTCACCCGTCACCCCGCCGAAGCGGCGGCGGCAGTGCCGCAGCAGCAGCTCGCCCGCCACCAGCCCGAGCACGACGGCGGCGGCGTACGGCACCACCGCGTACCGCGACACCAGCCCTCCAGCCCCCGCGGCCAGCAGCACGACGACGAGCGCGGTCACGTAACCGGTGCGGACCGGCACGGTCTGCGCGACGGCCGCGCCCAGCCCCTCAGGGCGCGCGGCGGGGACACCGGCGCGCGAGGCGAGGGTCAGCGAGGTGCGCGCCGTGACGGCGGCGACGGTCACGGCCAGCGCGCCGTGCGCCCAGCCCTCCGACGCGTACAGCTCGCTCACCACAGCGACCTGCCCCAGCAGCACCAGCACCAGGGCGATCACCCCGAACGGGCCGATGTCCGACTGCTTCATGATCCGCAGCGCGTCCTCGGCGGGCCTGCCGCTGCCGAGCCCGTCGGCCACGTCGGCCAGCCCGTCCAGGTGCAGGCCCCGCGTCAGCACGGCGGGCACAGCGACCGAGACGACGGCCGCGAGCAGCGGCCCGGCCCCCAGCAGGAGGAACACGGTGCCCACGAAGGCGGCCGGCAGCCCGACGGCCAGCCCGGCGAGCGGGGCGCACACCATGCCCCGGCGCGCGGCCTCGCGGTCCCAGCGGGTGACGCGCACGGGCAGCACGGTGAGCGTCCCCAGCGCGAAGCGGATTCCCTCCGGGAGGGAGGCGGTCGCTGTGGGGGTGCCGTCTGTGTCGTCCATGGGCCGGTCAGGCTACCGGGCACCGTACGAGGGCTCCCGTACGGCTCTGCCCTCCGTACGGGACCCCCGTACGACCCGGGAGCGGGAGCTGCGATCGCTCGCGTTCCCCACTCCGCTCCCGGGTCCCGCACGGAGAGATGACGGAAAGGCCGGTCAGGTTGCGTCGAGCGCGCCGTTTTCCGCGGCGCGCGGTTCCTCCTCCTCGCGCACCGGCAGCTCGGCGCCGAGCTGGGCCGCCGCCTGCACGAGCGGCAGCGCCAGCAGCGCGCCCGCGCCCCCGCCGACCGCCACACCCTGGTCCACCAGCGCCTCCAGCGCCATCCGGTCCAGCGCCTTCGCCTGCGCGGGCTCGCCGCTGACATGCCCGGCGACCCACCAGTCGGGCGCGCGGAAGGCGACGCGCTGCGCGACCAGGGCGCAGGCCGCCGACACCACACCGTCGAGGATCACGGGCGTGCGGCGCACGGCGCACTGGAGCAGGAACCCGGTGATCGCGGTCAGATCGGCGCCGCCGACGGCGGCGAGCAACTGGAGCTGGTCGCCCAGCACGGGCCTGGCGCGGCGCAGCCCGTCGCGTACGGCCGCGCACTTGCGCATCCAGGCCAGATCGTCGATGTCGCCGCCGCCACGGCCCGTGACCACGGAGGCGTCGGTTCCGCAGAGCGCGGCGATCAGGGTTCCCGCCGCCGTCGTCCCGCCGACCGACAGGTCCCCCAGCACCACCAGATCGGTGCCCGCGTCGGCCTCCTCGTCGGCCACGGCCATCCCGGCGCGGAACGCGCGCTCCGCCTCCTCCGGGGACAGCGTGTCCTCGACGTCGAGCCGCCCCGACGAACGGCGCACCCGGTGCCGGGAGATCTCCTCGGGGAACGTGTCCTCGTCGCAGTCGAGCGACATGTCGACGACGCGGAGCGGGACGTCGAACCGGTTCGCGAGGACGGCGGCAGGTGAGGTCCCGTCCAGGGCCTCGCGCACCAGGGTGTGGGCGCTGCCCGCGGGCAGCGTGGAGACGTCCGACTCCGCGATGCCGTGGTCGCCCGCGAAGACCACCAGGCGGGGGGTGCGCACCGGCGCGACGGGCAGTTGGCCCTGCGCGGCCGTCAGCCACTCGCCGAGGTCGTCGAGGCGGCCCAGCGCGTGGGCCGGGAGCCCTGTCCGTGAGCGTCGTTCCTCGGCGTCACGGCGCAGCCCTCCGTGGGGGCGCTCGATGAGGTCGGAGAATTCGTCCAGGTCCAGCGTCCGCTCACTCATGCGGCCGAAGGGTATCCCCTTCACCGGGTTGTGCCCCTTCACGGGGTGCGGAAGGAAACGGTGGGTTGCCCCGTTCGTCGGGGGTGTTGCGCGGGACGGTCGGCCGGTGTGGTGGGCACTGTAGGGTCCCGCGCTGATTTTTGTGCCGCAGCACGGGGCGCTGCGGGTGTGGCTTGGCGCCGTGTTCGGCTGCCTGGCCGGTGGCTTCGGCGCGGCGTGTGGTGACGGTGCGTCGCGGCTGGCGCCGCGTGATTCCGGGTTTCGACCGTGGTTGTGGGCGCGTGTTCTTGGGTGTCCGGTGCCGGGGTGGGGTGTCTCCTCGGCGTGAAGGTTTCGTTGTCGGCTTTCGGCCGGTGACTTTCTCGACCTGCGGGGACACCCCACCCCGTCCCCGTCCCGCCGGTGGCCCACCGCCCGGTTCCGGATCGGCTGGCGCCCGCCCCCACCCCCTGGCGCGGGACCTCCGGTCCCCGCTTCACGGGGCGACCGGTCCCGCGCAACTCCCCCTGTCGGCGGGGCGCCTACCCGGTTGCCCCTTGGGGTTTCGTTGCGCGGGTGCGGGCCGGTGGGTGGGTTGTGCCCACCCTCCCCCAGCTACCGCTGGGAGGTGCCCCCTCGCCATGCGGAACGCCTGCCCA
>NZ_BAAGSO010000084.1:0-1139 GCF_054782395.1 Streptomyces daliensis
CTAGTCTTCTGAGTCGGGAATTCTATTCATATTGGTAGGGTTGCTGTGTGTCACGTACGGGACGGCCGAAGGCCGAGTTGACGCTGTCGGACGATGAACGGGCCGCGCTTGAGGGGTGGGTGCGGCGCCGCTCCACGCCGCAGGCATGGGCCTTGCGGTGCCGCATCATCCTGGAGTGTGCAACCGGTGTGTCGAACAAGGATGTTGCGGAGAGACTCGGCGCGACGCCGCATGCGGTGGGCCGGTGGCGGGCGCGGTTTGTCGAGCACCGGATCGCCGGTCTGGGGGACATGCCGCGTTCGGGAGGCCCCCGGTCAGTGACGGATGAGCAGGTCGCCGCGCTGGTGGCCAGGACGCTGGAGTCGAAGCCGAAGAACGCGACGCACTGGTCGACGCGGTCGATGGCACAGCAGACGGGGCTGTCGCAGTCGACGGTGTCCCGGATCTGGCGGGCGTTCGGGCTCCGGCCCCACCGCACGGAGACCTTCAAGCTGTCGACTGATCCGTACTTCGTCGACAAGGTGCACGACGTCGTCGGCCTGTACCTGGACCCGCCGGAGCGGGCGCTGGTGTTCTGCGTGGACGAGAAGTCGCAGATCCAGGCGCTGGACCGCTCGCAGCCGGTACTGCCGATGATGCCCGGGGTGCCCGAGCGGGCCACACACGACTACGTCCGGTCCGGCACCACCACCCTGTTCGCGGCTCTCGACGTCGCCACCGGCAAAGTCATCGGATCCCTCCACCGCCGCCACCGTGCCGAGGAGTTCAAGAAGTTCCTGGTCACGCTGGACAAGGAGGTACCCGACCCCCTCGAGGTGCACCTTGTGCTGGACAACTACGCCACCCATAAGACACCCGCCGTCAAGAACTGGCTGCTTGCCCACCCCCGTTTCCACCTGCACTTCACGCCTACAGGATCTTCCTGGCTCAACCTCGTCGAGCGATGGTTCGCCGAGTTGACGAACAAGCAGATACGGCGGGGCGTCCACAAATCCGTCCAGGCCCTGGAGAAGGACATCCGCACCTGGATCGCCACGTGGAACACCGACCCGAGGCCCTACATCTGGACCAAGACCGCCGACGAGATCCTCGAACGCCTCAGCTCATATCTGAACAGAATTCCCGACTCAGAAGACTAG
>NZ_BAAGSO010000085.1:0-29528 GCF_054782395.1 Streptomyces daliensis
TGGAGCAGATGGTGCTCACGCTTGAGGGGCGTGTTGATGCGGGGGTGTTGCGGTCGTCGTGGGAGGCGTTGCTGGAGCGGCATGGGGTGCTGCGGTCGGGTTTCCGTCTGCTCGCTGGGATGGAGGAGCCCGTTCAGATGGTTGTGCGGCATGCGGTTCTTCCGTGGCGTGAGGAGGATGTGTCCGGGTTGGGGGAGGGGGCGGCCTGGGTGGAGGCGGAGCGGATTGGTGCCGAGGACCGGGTCCGCCGTTTCGATCTCGCGTGTCCGCCGTTGTTGAGGGTGGCGTTGGTCAAGGTGGCCGGGGGGCGTTACCGGATGCTGGTGACGTTGCATCACATTCTGTTGGACGGCTGGTCGTTGCCGGTCCTGATGCGGGAGTTGTGGGCTTGCTACGCGGCCGGGGGCAGTGCGTCCGGCCTTCCCGCCGTGGCTCCGTACCGTGACTATCTGGCCTGGCTGACCCGTCAGGACAAGCAGGCAGCCCGCGACGCCTGGCAGGACGCACTCGCCGGGCTGGAGGAACCCACCCGTGTCGCACCGGCCGATCCCGCTGGAGCGGGCTCTCTGCCGGACAAGGTGACCACGACGGTGGACACGTGGCTGACTGCTTCCTTGCATGAGCTGGCCCGTAGTCATGGGGTGACGCTGAACACGGTCGTGCAGGTGGCGTGGGCCGTGGTCCTGGGTCAGCTCGTCGGGCGTCGTGACGTGGTCTTCGGCGCCACCGTGGCCGGGCGTCCCGCCGATCTGCCCGGCATGGAGAACATGCTCGGCCTGTTCATCAACACCGTGCCCGTGCGCGTGCGGCTCGATCCGGCCCAGACCGTGACCGCGCTGCTGGCAGGGCTCCAGGCCCAGCAGTCGGCGCTGCTGGACCACCAGCACCTGAGCCTCACCGAGATCCAGCGGCTCGCCGGCCCCGGCGCCACCTTCGACACCCTCCTCGCCTACGAGAACTATCCGGGCGACCCATTCGCGCAACCTTCCTCCGAGGCGTTCTCTCTCACGGATGCCGACCTGCGTGAATCGACCGACTTCACGCTCGCGTTGGGAGTGAAAGCGCACCACGACAACCTCGTCCTCCGATACGACCACCGGCCCGAGGTGCTCGATGCGTCGGCTGTTCATGCCCTGTCCGACCGTCTGGTGCGGGTACTGGAGCAGGTGGCCGCCGACCCCGATGTGCGCTTGGCGCATGTCGAGATGCTGGGGGAGTCCGAGCGTGCGCGGGTGGTGGGGGAGTGGAACGACACGGTGCGGGTGTCGTCGGGTTCCGTGCCGGAGCTGTTCGCTGCGCGAGTGGCGTCGGCTCGGGACGTCCTGGCGGTGCGCTCCAGCGATCAGGCGTTGTCGTACGGGGAGTTGGAGGCGCGTGCCAACCAACTGGGCCGATATCTGAGGGGTCTGGGTGTGGGGCGCGAGTCGCGGGTGGGTCTGTGCCTGCCGCGTGGCGTCGACATGATCGTCGGGATGCTGGGTGTGTGGAAGGCCGGGGGCGCCTACGTCCCGCTCGACCCCGAGTACCCCGCCGACCGGCTCGTGTACATGGTGTCCGACAGCGCGGCCACGGTTGTCCTGGCCGTTGGGGAGACGGTGGCGCAGGTCGAGGGCGGCACGGCCTCTGTGGTGGTGCTGGATGACCCGGACGTCGCAGCGGCCATCACGGCGGAGGAACCCGGACCGCTGGACGTGCCGGTGGTGCCTGAGCAGTTGGCGTATGTGATTTATACGTCGGGTTCGACGGGGCGGCCGAAGGGTGTGGCGGTCGCGCATGGTGGTGTGGCGAATCTGGCGGAGGTGATGCGTCCCGTCCTCGGTGTGGAGGAGGGGACGGTGGCGTTGCAGTTCGCGTCGTTCTCCTTCGACGCTGCGGTGCTGGATGTGGCCGTCACACTGGCCGGAGGCGGCACCCTCGCGATCGCCTCCGGCGAGGAGCGCACCGATCCGAAGGCGCTGGCCACCATGATCCGCGACGCTGGAGTGAGCGTCGCAAGCGTCGTGCCCTCCCTCCTCGGCGTACTCGATCCGTCCACCGTGTGGGGCGTGGAGAACTGGGTGCTGGGCGCGGAACGCCTCAGCGCCGACCTGGCCGCCAAGTGGCGGGCCCAGTCGAGGGTGTGGAACACGTATGGCCCGACCGAGGCCACCGTCATCACCACCGCCACCCTCCTGAACGAGGGCATCACCCCCGACGACACCCCGCCCACGATCGGCGCCCCGATCGGCAACACACAGGTCTTCGTCCTGGACGGATTCCTGCGGCCGGTGCCTCCTGGTGTGACGGGTGAGCTCTATGTCTCGGGCGCGGGACTCGCACGCGGATACGTGGGCCGCCCGGACCTGACCGCCGACCGTTTCGTCGCCAACCCCTTCGTGCCGGGTGCCCGTATGTACCGCTCGGGCGACCTGGCCCGCTGGACGGCCGACGGTCTGCTGGAGTTCGCGGGCCGAGCCGACGAGCAGGTCAAGATCCGCGGCTTCCGTATCGAGCCCGGCGAGATCGAGTCCGTGCTCGCCGCCCACCCCGACGTCGGACAGGCCGCCGTCGTGGTCCGCGAACACCGGCCCGGGGACAAGCGGCTCGTCGCCTACGTCGTAGCCGACGGACGAGAGACCGACACGCGGCAACTACGCGAACACGTGGCCACGGTCCTGCCCGAGTACATGGTGCCGTCGGCGGTCATCGCCCTCGACCAGATGCCGCTGACGCCCAACGGCAAGCTCGACAGGCCCGCGCTGGTGGCACTGTCGGCCCTCCCGGCGGACGGCCCGTTCGAAGAGGCTTCCCAGCAGATGCCCGGCAGCGCTCTGCTGTGCGGCTTGTTCGGTGAGGTGCTCGGACTGGAGCGGGTGGGCCCGGGCGACAGCTTCTTCGCGCTCGGCGGTGACTCGATCCTGTCGATGCTGCTGGTCTCGCACGCACGTCGCGCGGGCCTGGTGATCACGTCGCGCCAGGTTTTCGAGCACCGTACCCCCGCCGGTCTCGCGGCCGTGGCCGTGGCCGTCGCCGTCGCCACGGATGCGGATGGGGGCAGGGCCGACGGTGCCGTGCCGAGCGGCATGCCAGCCACCGGCGAGGTCCCGCTGACCCCGGTCATGCGGGAACTGCTGGACCGGGCCGGTCCGGAGGAGGCTGCCAAGGTCTTCCAGTCGGCGACGTTGGTGACCCCGGCCGGGCTGGACCCGGCGGCGCTGACCGGTGCTCTGCGTGCCGTGCTGGACGGCCACGACGTGTTGCGGGCGAGGCTGGAGGGCGGGAGCGCGGACGAGGGCGAGGAGGGGAACGGGGGCGGGGGCGAGGGTGGTTGGCGGCTGGTGGTTCCCGAGGCGAGCGCCGTCGCCGTCGCCGCCGAGGAACTCTTGCACCGGGTTGACGTCACAGGACAGGACCCCGGACCGGCGGCCGAGGCGCGGCTGCGGTGGGCCGTGGAGCGGCTGGACCCGCGCTCCGGCGTGATGCTTCAGGCAGTGTGGCTCGACGCGGGGCCGGGCGAGCCCGGACGGTTGCTTCTCGCGATCAGTCACTTCGTGGTGGACACGGTGTCCTGGCAGATCCTGCTGCCCGACCTGGAGCGGGCCTACGCGGCACTGGCGGACGGCCACCGGCCCGTGCTCGATCCGGTGGCCACGCCGTTCCGGCAGTGGGCGTGCGAGGTGGCCGCGCAGGCCACCGACGCGCGACGGACCGGTGAACTGTCCTACTGGACGCGTCTGTTGAGCGCACGTGACCCGTTACTGACCCTGGAACCCGTGGACCCGGACCGTGACACCGAGGCGACGGTGCGGCGGGTGTCGGTCGAGGTGCCTTCCCAGGTGACATCGGCGCTGCTGACGGCCGTGCCGACGGCGTTCCACGCGGGCGTCGACGATGTGCTTCTGGCGGGCCTCGCGGCGGCGGTCGGCGAGTGGCGAGTGGCGACCGTCGCCGCGGGCGGATTCCTGGTGGACGTGGAGGGGCACGGACGTGTGCCGCTGAGCGCGGGAGCCGACCTGTCGCGGACGGTGGGCTGGTTCACCGGCATCCACCCGGTGAAGCTGAACGCCGGTGCCGTTCGCGGCACCGAGGTGCGTGAGGGCGGCCCCGCCGCTGGCCGTGTGGTCAAGCGGGTCAAGGAGCAGCTACGGGACGTGCCCGGCGACGGGCTCGGCTACGGCATGCTGCGGTACCTCAACCCCGAGACGGCCGCCGCCCTGTCCGGCCTCGCCACGGCCCAGATCGGGTTCACCTATCTCGGCCGCCTCCCGTCCCGTGGCGGCGACTGGCAGCCCGCGGCCACGCCCGCACCCGGCGCCCCCGCACCCGAGACCGCACCCAGCGCCCCCGCCCCCGAGACCGCGCCCGAGACCACACCCGGCGCCGCCCTCCACAGCTCCGCCCCGGTCATGCACGCCCTGGAGATCCAGGCCCTGGCCCAGGACGGGCCCGGCGGTGGCCCGGAGCTGACCCTCCGGCTCTCCTGGCCGGAGCGGCTGCTGGAGGAGGCGGACGCGCGGAAGCTGCTCGACATCTGGGCGGCCGTGCTCGCTGGTGTGGCCACCCACGCCGCCGGACCCGACAGCGGTGGCCGCACCCCCTCGGACACCCCGCTGGTCACGCTGCGGCAGAGCCAGGTCGAGGAACTGGAGACGGCGATCCCGAAGCTGTCCGAGGTGCTGCCGGTGACACCCCTCCAGGAAGGGCTGCTCTTCCACGCCCTCTTCGACGGCCAGGCCGAGGACGTCTACGTCGAGCAGATCATCCTCGACCTCCAGGGCGAGCTGAGCGCACCGTCGATGCGCAGGTCCTGGCAGGCACTCGTGGACCGGCACACCAGCCTGCGCGCCGGTTTCTGGCAGTTGACGGGACGCAAGCATCCCGTCCAGGTGATCCCCCAGCAGGTGACGCTGCCCTGGCGCGAGGAAGACCTGTCGGGGCTGACCGCAGAGGCCGCCTGGGAGGAGTCGGAGCGCATCGGCGTCGAGGAGCGCGCCCGCCGCTTTGACCTCGCGCGCCCGCCGCTGCTGAAGGTGCTGCTGGTCAAGGTGGCAGCGGACCACTACCGGATGATGATCACGCTGCACCACATCCTGCTGGACGGCTGGTCCCTGCCGATCCTGATGCGGGAGCTGTGGACGTGCTACGCGGCCGGCGGAAGCGCGAGCGCCCTCCCCGAAGTCGCCCCCTACCGAGACTACTTCGGCTGGCTGGCCGACCGGGACCAGCAGGAGGCCCGCGCGGCGTGGCGGCAGGCGCTGGACGGGCTGGAGGAACCCACCCTCGTCGCACCGCTCGCGCCTACGGCCGTGTCCACCGTGTCGAACGTGGTGACCGTCGCCGCCGACGAGAAGCTGGCCCGAGAGCTGAACGCGCTGGCCCGCGCCCGCAGTCTGACGCTGAACACGGTGTTGCAGGCGGCCTGGGCCGTCGTGGTCGGACAGCTGGCCGGACGACGGGACGTGGTCTTCGGCGCCACCGTCTCAGGCCGCCCCGCCGAACTGCCCGGCATGGAGGACATGCTCGGCCTGTTCATCAACACCGTCCCCGTCCGCGTACGGCTCGATCCGGGCCTGACGGTCGGCGAGCTGCTGGCCGGTCTCCAGGCACAGCAGGCGGCGCTGCTGGACCACCAGCATCTGGCGCTCACGGAGATCCAGCGGCTCGCCGGGCCGGGCGCGGGCTTCGACACCCTGCTGGCCTTCGGCAACTACCCGGACGACCCGACCGCCGTAGCCCCCTCCGTCGAGGGCCTGACGCTCACGGGCACCGCGACCCGCGAATCGACGCACTTCGCGTTGGCCCTCGGCGCCAAACCCGCCCACGGCGGCCTGGAACTGCGCCTGGACCACAGGCCCGAGCTGTTCGACGAGGACACCGTCCGGGAGACCGGCCACCGTCTCGTGCGAGTGCTGGAGCAGTTCGCGGCCGACCAGCGGCTGCGGCTGGGCGACCTCGACACCCTGCCGGAGAGCGAACGGGAACGGCTGACTTCGGGCCCGGACCAGACACCTGACGTGGCGCCGGGAGAGACGGTGACGGCGCGGTTCGGCCGCGTCGTCGAGCGCTGCCGGGACCTGACGGCCGTCGTGTCCGGCGAGGTGAGTCTGAGCTACGGGGAACTGGACGGCCGCTCGGACACGTTCGCCCGCTTCCTGACGGCACAGGGTGTGCGCTGCGGGGACCGGGTGGCCGTGACCCTGCCACGCTCGGCGGAACTGCTGGTCGTGCTGCTCGGGGTGGCCAAGGCGGGGGCGGCCTTCGTACCGCTCGACCCCGAAGGGCCGGCCGAGCGCACCGGGTTCCAGCGCGAGGACGCCGACACGGTCTTCGAGGTGACCGAGGCCGTGCTGCGGGACGCCGTGGCCGATCCCACCAGCGACCTCACGTCCGACCTCACATCCGGCCTCGTGACCGGCCCCATGACCGGGGTGTCCCCGGACTCCGCGTTCTACGTGATGTACACCTCCGGCTCCACTGGGACACCCAAGGGCGTCACGGCGACCCACGGCGGTGTCGCCGCACTGGCCGCCGACCCCTGCTGGGGCGACGTCGCCACCAGCCGGATGCTCTTCCACGCCCCGCACACCTTCGACGCCGCCACCCTGGAGATCTGGGTGCCGTTGCTGAACGGCGGCTGCGTCGTGGTGGCACCCGAGGACATCGTGGCCGACGCCGACCTGATCGCCGAGCTGGTGGCCGAAGCGGGACTGACCTCGGCGCATCTGACGGCCGGATTGTTCCGGGTACTGGCGCAGGAGTGCCCGGAGTGCTTCGAGGGGCTGAGCCATGTGCTCACGGGCGGCGACGTCGTGCCCG
Organism: Streptomyces daliensis; assembly: GCF_054782395.1. Lineage (NCBI taxonomy): Bacteria > Bacillati > Actinomycetota > Actinomycetes > Kitasatosporales > Streptomycetaceae > Streptomyces > Streptomyces daliensis. Next base: position 6,796 of record NZ_BAAGSO010000085.1, read on the forward strand.
CTGAGGCCGTCGCCCGGGTGGCCGCCGCCTGCCCGGACACGTCGATCCGCCACCTGTACGGGCCCACCGAGACGACCATGTGCGCCACCGTCCACACGGTGCCGCCCGGCACGGTGGCACCTGATCCGCTGCCGCTGGGCGGCCCGCGTGCCGGGGTGGGTCTCTATGTGCTCGACGACGTGCTGCGGCCCGTGCCGGCGCACGTGCCCGGCGAACTGTATGTCGCCGGGAACGGCGTCGCCCTCGGCTACCTCGGGCGCCCCGGGCTCACCGCGGAACGCTTCGTCGCCTCCCCCTTCACCCCGGGCGCCCGCATGTACCGCACCGGGGACCGGGTCCGCCGTAACCGGCAGGGCGCGCTCGAATTCCTCGGCCGGACCGACGACCAGGTGAAGATCCGCGGCTACCGCGTCGAGCCGGACGAGATCGCCGCCGTCCTCGCGCGTTCCCCTGAGGTCGCCCAGGCGGCAGTCGTCGTCAGCGAGGACAGGGCGGCGAACAAGCGCCTGGTCGCGTACGTCGTGCCCGACACCCGGGGAGCACAGATCGGCGACGCGGTACGGCAGTACGCGGCCGCACGCCTCCCCGAGTACATGACGCCCGCGGAGACCGTCGTCGTGGACCGGCTGCCGCTGACGGCGAACGGCAAGGTCGACCGCTCCGCGCTGGTCCCCGCCGAGACAGGCGGCAAGGCGCTCACCCCGCAGGAGGAGATCCTCTGCTTCCTCTTCGGACAGCTCCTGGAGACACCGCACGTCGGCGCCGACGACAGCTTCTTCCAGCTCGGCGGCGACTCGCTGCTCGCCACCCGGCTGGTCGGGCGGATACGCACGGTGCTGGGAGTCGAGCTGTCCAACCGGATGCTGTTCGAGGCACCGACCCCCGCGCTGCTCGCCCGGCGCCTCGGCGGGCTCGCGGCGGCCCGCCCCGCCATCGTCCGCGCGGAGCGCCCGAGGCCGCTGCCGATGTCCCCGGGGCAGCAGCGCATGTGGTTCCTCGACCGGCTCGTCGGCCCGGACAACGCCAGCAACATCGTGCTGAGCGTGCGGCTGAGCGGCAGCCTGGACGTGGCCGCGCTGGAGGCCGCCTGGGGCGACACCGTCGAACGCCACGAGACGCTGCGGACGGTCTACGGGGAGGCCGCCGGCGTCCCGTACCAGAAGGTGCTGGACGAGGTGGACACCCGCGTGCCGACGGTGCGGGTGCGCGAGGAGGAACTGCCCGCCGCCCTCGCCGAGGGCGCGGCACGCGGCTTCGACCTGGAAGCGGGCCCGCCCTGGCGCGCCACCGTGTTCGCGGCCGGCCCCGAGGAACATGTGCTGCTGGTCGTCGTGCACCACATCGCCGCCGACGGGTGGTCGGTGGACGTGCTGCTGCGCGACCTCGCGGCCGGGTACGCGGCACGGATACGCGGGCGGGCCCCGGACCGCCCCCCACTGCCCGTGCAGTACGCCGACTTCACCCTGTGGCAGCGTGAGCTGCTGCGGGACGAGGAGGACCCGGAGAGCCTGTTCGGCCGTCAACTCGCCTACTGGACACAGACGTTGAGGGACCTGCCCGGCGAGCTGGACCTGCCCTTCGACCGGCCACGTGCCCAGGCGGCGAGCCACCGGGGCCGCACCCTCTCGGTCCTGCTGCCCGCACGGGCGCACCAGCGGCTGCGGGAGATCGCCCGCGAGTGCGATGCCACCGTCGCCATGGTGACGCGTGCCGCGACCGCGGTGCTGCTGTCCCGGCTGGGAGCGGGCGACGACATCCCCTTCGGGCTGGCGGTCGCGGGCCGTGGCGACGAGGTCCTCGACGAGCAGGTGGGCTACTTCCTCAACACCCTGGTGCTCCGCACCGACGTCGGCGGCAACCCCACCTTCGCCGAGCTGGTCCGCCGGGTCAGGGAGGCCGATCTCTCCGCATACGCCCATCAGGATCTGCCGTTCGACCGCCTGGTGGAGGTCCTCAACCCCGACCGCTCCCTGTCCCGGCAGTCGCTGTTCCAGGTCGGCTTCGCCTTCCACAACACCCCGGCGGCCAGACCCGCGCTCCCCGGCCTCAGCGTGAAGTTCGAGCCCTTCGAGGCGTCGTCGGCGGAGTTCGACCTGGCGTTCCTGATCCGTGAGCTGACCGGCACAGGCGGCGAGCCCGACGGACTGTCGTGCCAGCTCCAGTACGCGACGGACCTGTTCGACGAGAGCACCGTCCGCGCCGTCGCCGAGCGGCTGATCCGGGTGCTGACCCGGGTGGCGGACGACCCCCGGGCCCGTATCGGCGAACTCGACGTGCTGGACGACACCGAGCGTGCCCTGGTCCTCGCGGGAGGAGAGGGGCGGGAGCGCACGCTCCCGCCGGGCACCGTGGTCGGCCTCATCCGGGAGCAGGCACGTCGGACACCGGAGACGACGGCGGTGCGGTGCGGCTCCGTGACCGTGTCGTACGCGGAACTGGAGCAGCGGTCCGACCGCCTGGCACGCCATCTGACGGGCCTCGGCGTGGGCGCGGAGAGCCTGGTCGGCCTGTGCCTGCCGCGTGGAGCCGGCATGATCGTGGCGCAGTTGGCCGTCTGGAAGGCGGGTGGCGCGTACGTACCGCTGGACCCGGAATATCCGGCGGAACGGCTGGCCTTCATGGTCGCCGACAGCGCCGCGGTAGTGGTGCTCGGCACCGCAGGGACGCTGGCGCGGGTCCCCCTGCGGCCCGGTCAGGGCCTGCTGCTGGAGGAAGCGGAACAGGCCGCCGCGGCGGGCCCCGGCCCCACTCCGCCGAGACCCCTGCTTCTGGACCAGTTGGCCTACGTGATCTACACGTCGGGTTCCACGGGCCGCCCCAAGGGCGTGGCCGTCTCCCACCGGGCGCTGCTGAACACGGCGGAGGGGATGCGGGCTGGGCTGGGCGCGGCCGAGGGCGTGGTGACACTTCAGTTCGCCTCGTTCAGCTTCGACGCGTCGGTGCTGGATGTGGCGGGCACCCTGACCTGCGGCGGCACGCTGGCCATCGCCTCCGAACGGGAGCGGGTCGACCCGGACGCGCTGTCCAGGATGATCCGGGAGTCGGGCGCGAGTGTGGCCAGCGTGGTGCCTTCGCTGCTGGGAGTGCTGGACCCCGGGACGGTGACCGGGGTGCGCCACTGGCTGCTGGGCGGCGAGCGACTGACCTCGGATCTCGTCAGCCGCTGGAGAAGCCGTGCGGTGATGTGGAACGGATACGGGCCCACCGAGACGACGGTGATGTCCGCCGCCGTCGCACTGCCGGAGGGCTCAGGACCCACCGACCCCTCGCCGCCCCTCGGCCGCCCGGTCGACAACATGCGGCTCTACGTACTGAACGGCTTCCTCCAGCCGGTCCCGGCCGGCACCACGGGCGAGCTCTACATCGCGGGACCCGGCCTGGGCCGGGGCTACGTCGGCCGCCCGGGTCTCACTGGCGAACGGTTCGTGGCCTGCCCCTATGTGCCGGGCGCGCGGATGTACCGGACCGGGGACCTCGTGAAATGGGGCGCCGGGGGAGAGCTGCTGTTCGTGGGCCGTGCCGACGACCAGGTCAAGATCCGGGGCTTCCGTATCGAACCCGGCGAGATCGAGGCGCTGCTGGCCTCCCACCCGGACGTCGCCCGGGCCACGGTGACCGTCAGGGAGGACCGGCCGGGCGAGCGGCAACTGGTCGGCTACGTCGTCCCGGACGGCGGTAAGGCGGACCCGCAAATATTGCGCGAACACGTGGCCAGGGCGCTGCCCGACCACATGGTCCCGGCGGCGATCGTGCCGCTCGACGCGCTGCCGCTCACCCCGAGCGGCAAGATCGACCGGGCCGCGCTGCCCGCGCCCGCGCACGCACGCGCGGCGGGGGAGCGGGGCCCGCGCACCGCGACGGAGCGTGCCGTGCACCGCGTCTGGTGCGAGGTGCTGGGCCACGAGGAGTTCGGCATGCGGGAGAAGTTCTTCGACATGGGCGGCACCTCCCTGTCCCTGCTGACGGTGCGCAACGAACTCGCCCGCCTCAGCGGCGAGGAACTTCCCGTCGCGCTGCTCTTCGAATTCTCGACCATCGAAGCCATGGCCGAGGCGGTCGACCGCCGCCGGCCGCTGTCCGTCGACGACGAGCACACCTACGAGCTGTAGCGGAAGCCGGACCTGTCCCGGACCGATTCGAACATCGGAGAAGAGATGAGGAAGGACGACGTCGCGATCATCGGGGCTGCCGGGATCTTTCCCGGCGCCGCCGACCTCGCCGCGTTCCACACCAACCTGCGGTCGGGACGGGAAAGCGTCGGCATGCCGGGAGCCGACCGGATGCGATCCAGTGACGACGACCCCGACGTGCCGTACCTCGCCATGGGATACCTCGACCGCATCGACCTGTTCGACCACGAGCTGTTCGGACTGCCCCGCCGCGAGGCCGAGCTGATGGAGCCGCACCAGCGGCTGCTGGCGCTCCTCACCCACCAGGCGATCGAATCCGCCGGGTACGCGCCCGCGGCGTTGCGCGGTACGGATGCCGCGGTGCTGCTCGCGGCGATCGACCCGGGAGCGGCTGCGGGGGGCGAGCGGGACGTGGAGTCCATCCTCGGCACCTCCACCGCGGCCCTGGCCGCACGGCTCAGCTACCTGTTCGACCTCCAGGGGCCCGCTCTGGTGGTGGACACCGCGTGCAGCAGCGGGCTGTCCGCGCTGGGGCTCGCGGTGGGCAAGCTGCGGGCGCGGGAGGTGCCACTCGCGGTCGTCGGCGGCGTCAACCTCTTCCCCCGGCTCATCAGGCGCGCCGACTGGATACCCATGCAGGGCCTGGAGTCCGGGGACCAGCACTGCCGCCCCTTCGACGCCGCGGCCGACGGGCTGGTCGCCGGGGAGGGAGGCGGCATCGTCCTGCTGAAGCCGCTGACCGACGCGGTCACCGACGGCGACAACGTACTGGCCGTCCTCAAGGGCATCGCCGTCAACCACAACGGCTTCCGCGCCGCCAGCATGGCGGCGCCCAGCCAGCTCGGCCAGGCGAAGGTGATGACCGACGCGTGGCGGGACGGCCAGGTCGACGCGGGGACGATCGGCTACATCGAGTGCCACGGCTCCGGCACACCGCTCGGCGACGTCGTCGAGGTGGAGGCACTGCGCCGCGCCTTCGCCGAATCGGGCGTGACCGGGCGCCAGTGCGCCATCAGCTCCGTCAAGGCGAACATCGGGCACCTGGGGAACTCGGCCGGTATCGCCGGACTCTTCAAGGTCATGTCGGCCCTGCGGCACGGCACGCACTACCCGGCCGCCAACTTCAGCACCCCCAACCCGCTCATCGACTTCGGCGGCCCGGTGTACGTGAGCACCGATGACCGGCCCTGGCAGCCCGAGAACACCCCGCGCCGCGCTGGCCTGAGCAGTTGGGGCCTGACCGGCACCAACGTGCACGCGGTGCTGGAGCAGCCGCCCGCAGCCTCCCGCCAGCCGGTGAGCGCGTCCGGCGCCGAACCGCTCGCGGAGCGGGACGCGGCGACGGCCACAGGCCAGTGCACGGAACTGGTCACCGTCTCCGCCGCTGCGCTCTCCGCACTCGACCGCTACCGCGGCCTGGTCGCCGCCTTCGCCGAGCGTACGGACCAGCCTCTGCGGTCCGTGGCACACGCCCTGAACCGGGGACGCGACGACCACCCCTACCGGATCGCGGTCACCGCCGCTGACACCGGCGAACTGGCCGCGCGGCTGCGCGCCGCCACCCTGCCCGAGGAGGCGGCGGCCGACGCGCCCCGGCCGGTGCTGCTGTTCTCCGGGGACGCGCTCATCGACGACGAGGTCTGGGCGCGGCTGTGCACGGACTTCCCCGTACCCGCCGAGTGCCAGGGCCCGGAGACGGGGTCGCTGGGGCCCGCCGCCACGCTGGTCGTGCGGCAGTACGGACTGTGCCACGTCGCCGAATCGCTGGGACTGACGGACGTCAGCCTGATCGGCACGGGCGCGGGCAACCTGGCCGTCCGCGCCGCACGGGGGCGGATCACGCTCGCGGCGGCCGTCGCCGAGGCGGCGGGACACCGGCTGACCGCCGAACTGGACCGGTCACGGCTGGAGAGGGTGGTGGCCGGATTCGTCAGGGACGGCGCGGTCGCGGTGGTGCTGGGCGACGGCGGAGTCCTGGCGCGGGAGATCGCCGCGCTGGCGCCCGGACTTCCGGTGGTCGGGCTGGCCGCCGACGGCTCCCGGAGCGGCGTCCTGGAACGGCTCGGCAGGCTGTACGCGCTCGGTGCCCCCCTCGACTGGGACCGCCACTACCGGGACAACCCCCCGCCGCGCATCGAGGCCCCCACCTACCCCTTCGAGCCGACCCGCTGCCGCCTGCCCGCCAGGCCCCGGCCCGGCGAAGGTCCGACGGAGGGGGCCGCCACGGCTCAGCCAGCCGTGGCACCCTCCGACCGGGCGGCGACCGAGAGCAGGGTCGCCGCGATCTGGACGGAACTGCTGGAGGAACCGGACATCGGGCCCGACGCGGACTACTTCATGCTCGGCGGCACCTCCCTCGTCGGCGTCGGACTGCTCCGCCGCCTCCAGCAGCACTTCGGCGTGGAGGTCACCTTCTCCGACCTCTACACGTACCGCACGGTCCGAGGGCTGGCCACGCGGCTGCTCGAACTCGCCGCGAGCGCCGAGGAGGACGGCACGGCGACGGCCGACGAGCCGATCACCCCGCTCCCGCCCGACCGCCCGATGCCCCTCTCGTTCGGCCAGGAACCACTCTGGTACCTCGACCAGGTCAACCCGGGCAGCCCGCTCTACAACGTCCCCGTCCTGGTCCATCTGAGGGGGCCGCTCGACGAGGAGGCCATGCAGGACGCGCTCGCCGACATGGCCGTACGGCACAAGGGCCTCCGGAGCCTCTTCCTGACCGATGACGGCGGCAGCCCCTATGTGACCTACACGGCACCCGAGCCCCTCATGGCGTCGGTCAACGTCAGCCGGATACCGGTGGAGCAGCGCCCGGGGCGTGTCCAGGACCTCATCCTGGACACCATCTCGGCCCCCTTCGACCTCACCAGGGACACCCCGTACCGCGCCCTCCTCATCAAGCTCGCCGAGGAGGAGCACGTCCTGGCTCTGACGCTCCATCACATCGTGTACGACGGGGGATCGACCCAGCTCTTCAGCCGAGACCTCTCCGCCTTCTACCGTGCGCGGACCACGGGCGAGGACCCCGGGCTCCCCGAACTGCCCGCGCAGTACCAGGACTTCGCCGCCTGGCACCGTTCCGCGCTGAGCGGGCCCCGGCTGGAGCGCGGGCTGGAGTTCTGGCGTGACCAGCTCGACGGGCTGAGCCGCCCCGAACTGCCCCTGGACCGCCCGCGCCCGGAGGTCCAGGAGTACGAGGGCGGTCAGGTCGCCTTCACCGTCGAAGCGGAAGTCGCCGAGCGGCTGCGCGAGTACAGCCGCAGGAACGGCGTCACGACCTTCGTGGCCATGCTCGCCGTGCTCGACGGGCTCATCCACCTCTGGTCGGGGCACGACGACGTCGTCATCGGGGTGGCGACCTCGGGACGCATCCACCCCGATGTGCAGGACCTCGTCGGCTACTTCAACAGCCTTCCGCCGTTCCGCACCCGCGGCATCAGCGAGGACATCTCCTTCGACTCCCTGGTGCGGCGGTGCGCGGACACCGTCGCCGGTGTCCTGGACCATGAGGAGATCCCCCTCAACAAGATCATCTCTGCCGGGAACATGCCGCGTGACCTGGCCAGGCACCCGCTGTACGACGTGACGTACACCTACCAGAACGTTCCCCAGTACCAGGGCGGGATGGTCGGCCTGGACGTGGGGCGCTACTGGGGGACCGACATCGGCGGCGTCGTGCCCGGCACCGCGAAGTTCGACCTCTCCTTCTCGCTCGTCGACTCCGGATCCGGCGCCATGATCGGGGAGGTCGAGTACGCGGCCTCGCTCTTCGACCACGCTACGGCGGAACATCTCGCGCGCTGGTTCCCGGCGCTGGCGACGGCGGCCGTCACGGAACCGGGCACGGCGATCGGGAGGCTGCCGCGTCCGGAGGGCCAGGCGCGGCGGGTGGAGCGGCCGACGGCGGAAAGCGTTCCTTCCGCGCCCGCCGGGACGGCGGCCCTTCCCGCCACCGGGACCGCGAGCGGTGCCCCGGAGACGGTACTTGCGGCAGCCGCAGCACCCGTCGCGAGCGGCCCCGGCGGGGAGGCCGCCGCACCGTCCGAGGGCGCGCAGAGCGTCCTGCGGCGGCTGTTCGGCGAACTCGTCGGCGCCGAGCGGGTCGGGCCCGAGGACGACTTCTTCGCGCTCGGCGGCGACTCGGTGATGTCCATCCAGCTCGTCGCGCGTGCCCGCAGGGCCGGAGTGGTCATCACCCAGCGGCAGTTGTTCCAGTTGAAGACCCCCGCGGCGCTCGCGGCGGTGGCCACGGGCCCGGCCACGGCGGCTGCCTCCGCCCCCGCGCAGGACACCCCGCGCGGTGGCACGGACCGCACCACGGCGCACCGGACCGCGACGGACCGCACCACCGTGGACCGGGTCCCGCTGACCCCGGTCATGCGGGACTTCGCCGAGCGGGCCGGAATGCCGGGCAGGTTCACCCAGAGCGTGGTGGTGGCGGTCCCCGCCGGACTGGACCGGGAGACACTGACCGCTGCGGCACGAGCGGTCGCGGCGCACCACGAGATGTTGCGGGCCCGCCTCGTACGCGAGGACGCCGAGGACCCGGCCTCCTGGGCGCTGGAGGTGGCAGCCCCGGAGACAGGAGGCACCGCACCCGAGTCGGCCACCGAGGTCCGCAGGGTGGACGCGACGGGCCTCGGCCCCGAAGCGCTGGCCGCACTGACCGAACGCAAGAGCGGCGAGGCCGCCGGGCAACTCGCCCCGGACACCGCGGACATGACCCGGTACGTATGGCTCGACCGGGGCGCCGAGGAGGAGGGGAGGCTGCTGATCGCCGTCCACCACCTGGTGGTCGACGTGCTGTCCTGGCAGGTACTGCTCCCCGACCTGGCGGCAGCCTGCGCGGCCCTCGCCTCCGGGAGCCCGGTGTCCCTCCCCCCGGTGCCGACCTCGTTCGGCCGGTGGGCACGGGAGCTGGCGGCGCAGGCCGAGGACTCCTCGTTGAAGGCCCAGCTCCCCGTGTGGGAAGCCGTCCTCGCACCGGGCGAACCGCAGTTCGGCGGACGCCCCCTCGACCCGGACCGTGACACGGTGGGGAAGGGCCAGCGTGTGCGTGTCCAGGTTCCCGCCGAGGTGACCGACGAACTGCTGACGGCCGTCCCCGCCGTCTTCTACACCGGGACGGGCGACGTCCTGCTGGCCGCGCTGACCACGGCCGTCGCCGAATGGCGGGCCGCGCGCGGCACCGGGGCGGGACCCGTGGTCATCGACGTGGAGGGCCACGGCCGTGAGCCGCTGGACGGCGAGATGGACCTGTCCAGGACCGTCGGCTGGTTCACCTCGTCCTACCCCGTACGCCTCGACCCCGGGGACATCGACTTCGCCGAGGTGCGGGCCGGAGGACCCTCGGCCGGACACGTCGTCAAACGGGTCAGGGAACAGCTCGGCACCATCCCCGGCAACGGCCTGGGCTACGGGCTGCTGCGTCATCTCGCCCCCGAGGCCGGGGCAGCGCTCGCCGGGCTGCCAGGAGCGTCGGTCGGCTTCAACTACCTCGGCACACTCTCCGGGACCGGGCCGGTCGCCGCACCGGGCGGGAACGGCGCCACCGGGCACGACGCGGCCGGGCACGACGCCGCCGACGGCTGGCGACTGCTGGAGACCGGCGGCGACCTGGAGGAGACCACGTTCCTCGGCCACGCCCTCGAAGCGATGGGCGCCGTCCACGAAGGGTCTGAGGGGCGGACGCTGGAACTGCTCCTGTGGGGCTCGGGCGAGCTGTTCGAGGAGAGCGAACTGGCCGAACTGTGCGAGAGCTGGGCAGCGGTCCTCACGGGGCTGGCGGCGCACGCAGCGCGGCCCGACGCGGGCGGGCACGTCCCGTCGGACTTCCCCTTGGTGTCGCTCAGCCAGGCCGAGGTCGAGGAACTGGAGCGGAGGGTCTCCGAATGAGCTTCGCCCTGCACACCCCCGTCACCCACCTGCCTGACCGGGTGCCCCTGGCCGACCTGCCGGAACTGGCCGGACAGACCGAGCAGGAACGCGCCTCCTGCCTGGCCCTCGGCATCGAACAGGTCACCGTCGGCGACGGCCTGTCCGCCGTGGACCTCGCGAGCAGCGCCGGAAAGCGCGCGCTCGCCGCCGCCGGACTCAGCCCGGACCGGCTCGACGGCCTGATCATGATCGAGTCCCGTGCCCCTGAGACCCTCTCCACCTCGGAGGTCACCCGGGTCCAGGCGGCGCTCGGCGCGCACCGGGCCTGGGCGTTCTCGGTGGGCGGGCTGGGCTGCGCCACCGTGGTGCCGGCGCTGCTCAGCGCGGGCGGCCTGCTCACGGCGTACCCCGAAGCGGGGCACATCCTCGTGCTGCACGGCAGCAAGCCCGTCACGCGCCGCCGCTACCGGCATCCGGTGACCGTCAACGGAGACAGCGGGCAGGCAGTCCTGGTGGCACGCCAGGGCCCGCTGCGCGTCAGGGACATCCTGCTGGAGACCAGCGGCGCCTACTGGGACCTGTTCCAGGTCGACTACCGCGACCACGACGCGGACCAGTGGCGAGAGGAGTGCACCGACCTGCCCCGCTACAGCTTCACGCTGGCGGTCGAGTCCAGGAAGCGGATCACGGACCTGGTGCGGCGGCTGCTGGAGCGCAACGGCGTGGACCGGGACGCCGTCTCCTGCTGGGTCGGCCAGAACCTGTCGTCCGCCGCACTGCGGGTCGTGGCCGAGGCACTGGACGTCAAGATCTCCGACGCGTGCGCCGACAACCTCCGCACCAACGGCCACCTCGGGCCCAACGACGCGCTGCTCAACCTGGAGACCGCGAGGGAACGCGGCGAACTGCCCGAGGGCGGGACGGCCGTGGTCCTCAACATGAGCCCGGCGGCGGCATGGAGCGCGATGCTCGTCGGACACGGGGAGCGGGACGGTGACGCACTCTTCCTCTGACGGCCGGACGAGCGGGTGTGCCCCCGCACCGGACCGACGTACCAGCCGGCACATGGAATCCGAACGAACGGTCCGACGAATGGGGGGTGCATGAACGCACAACGGCATCCGGACGACGACACCACCGACATCACCGACAGCATCCTGGAGTTCCTGTCCACCGCCACCGGAGGCAGACAGCTCACCGTGGACCAGGACTACGTGAGCGAGGGCCTGGTCGACTCGCTGCTGGCACTCGAACTGGTCACCCAGGTCGAGGTGCGCTTCGGCGTCGAGGTCGAGGTGGAGGACCTTGACCTCGACAACTTCCGTACGGCGTCGCGCATCGCGGCGTTCGTACGGCGCAAGCGCGGCGTTCCGGAGCACGCCGATGGGTGACCTCATGGACGTGGCCGCCTTCGCCGACGCGGCACGGGCCGAAGCGGACGCCTGGGACCGGGCGGGCAGGCTGCCCGGCGACATCGTCAAGGCCATGGCGGCGGGCGGGCTGCTCGGAGCCGACCTCCCCCGCGACTACGGCGGCGCCGCGGCGAGCGCCCGGGAACTGGGCGAGGCATGCGCGCGGCTCGGCGGTGTGTGCAGCGCGCTGCGCGGCCTCGTCACCGTCCAGGGCATGGTCGCGTCGGCGCTGCTGCGCTGGGGGACCGGCGAACAGCGCACCGCCTGGCTGCCCGCGCTGGCGGCCGGTGACCGGCTGGCGGGATTCGCCGCCACCGAGGAGGGCGCGGGCAGCGACCTCGGCGCACTGACGACGTCCGTGCGCGCACACGGCACCGGATACGCGGTGACCGGACGCAAGCTGTGGGTGACCTTCGGGACGATCGCCGACGTGTTCCTGGTCATCGGCCGTACGGAGGACCGGACGGCGGCCGGGGGAGCGGGCGAGGAAGGGGCCGGGGAACCGGACGGTGGGCACGGGCGGACGGCAGCCCTGCTGGTGGAGTCCGACCGGCCGGGCGTGACCGTCGAGCCGGTCGGGGAACCGTTCGGCATGCGCGCCGCCGGGCTGGCACATGTCACCTTCGACGAAGTGCGGGTGCCCGCCTCCCATCTCGTGGCGCCGCCCGGCTTCGGCCTGTCCCATGTGGCGGCGGCAGCCATCGACCACGGGCGGCACACGGTGGCCTGGGGCTGCACCGGGCTGGCCGAGGCATGTCTGACGTACGCGGCCCGGCACACAGCCCGCCGCACCCAGGGCGGCGTCCGGCTCGCCGACCACCAGGCCGTACGGGCCGTACTGGGGCGTGCCCAGGTGGCGGCGGCGGGCGCGCGGCAACTGTGCGGGCACGCGGCCGACCTGCGGGACCGGCGCTCGCCCGAAGCCCTGGCGGAGACCGTGGTGGCCAAGTACGCAGCCGCCTCAGCGGCGGCCTCCGTCAGCCAGGACACCTTCCAACTGCACGGCTCCGCCGCCTGCGGCCCGGACAGCGCCGTCGGCAGGCTGTTCCGCGACGCACGCATCATGCAGATCATCGAAGGCTCCCGTGAAGTGGCCGAGGTGCTGATCGGGGACCTCGTGCTGCGCCGTGGAGGGCCCGGCACGGCATCCTGAAGGGGGAGAACATGACGACGAGTACTCGCGAGGTCAAGTGCCTGGTCTGGGACCTCGACGACACAGTCTGGGACGGTGTCGTCGTCGAGGGCGACCCGGCCAGGCCGCTGCCCGCCGCGGTCGCGGCCATCGAGGCCCTCGACCGCCGGGGCATCCTGCACGCCGTGGCGAGCCGCGGCGACCACGACGTCGCGCACGCCCATCTGACCGCACACGGCCTGGCGGGCTACTTCAGTGCCCTGGAGATCGGGTGGGGCGCGAAGTCCGAGGCCGTACGGCGGATCGCCGCCACCCTGAACATCGGCCTGGACACGGTCGCCTTCGTCGACAACGACGGGCTCGAACTGGCCGAGGTGCGGGCGGCGTTGCCCGAGGTCCGCTGCTATCCGGCGCACCGGGTGCCCGAACTGGCGGCACTGCCCGAGTTCCGGCCCGGCACCGTCACACCGGAGGCCGGGGCCCGGCGCGGGATGTACCGCGCTGAGCAGGCCCGTACCACCGCACAGGAGGACTTCGCCGGGACACCCGAGGAGTTCCTGACCGGGCTCGGGCTCGTCATGAACGTCCGCCGGGCCACCGGCGAGGACCTCGCGCGCGCCCGTGAACTGACCGTACGCACCCACCAGCTCAACACCACCGGCCTCACCTACGACGAGGAACAGCTCCGCGAACTCGCCGGGTCCGCCACACACGAGGTGCTCGTCGCCGACCTGGAGGACCGCTTCGGGCACTACGGCACCATCGGCCTGTCGGTCACGGAGCTGACCGGGGACCGCGCCGTGCTCCATCTGCTGCTGATGTCCTGCCGCGTCATGTCCCGCCGCGTCGGCTCCGCACTGCTCGACCACCTCGTCCGCACCGCCCTGGCCCGCGGCCTGACCCCGTACGCCTGGTTCGTGCCCACCGAGGTGAACCGGATCATGCTAGTCACCCTCCGGTTCGCGGGCTTCGCGCTCGCCGAGCGGCACGACGGCAGGATGCTCCTCGCCTACGACCCCGGCCGGCCGCTGCCGTCGCCACCCGGCCATGTCCGACTCATCACCGACGCGGGAGCACCCTCATGACCGAGACAGTCCAGGACCTGGACCCCGTCGGCGTCGTCGGCGCCGGGCAGATGGGTGTGGGCGTCGCCCTGTGCTTCGCTCGCGCGGGGCACCAGGTGACGGTCACAGAGCCGTCCCCGGAGGCCCGCGCGACCGCGCCCCGGCGCCTGCGCCGCGGCCTGCGGCAGGCGGTGCTGAGCGGCGGGGAACGTCCCGACGTGGCGGCGGTACTCGCGCGCGTCCACTGGACGGCGGACCTGGCCGACCTGCGCCGGTCCGCCTTCGTCGTCGAGTGCGCCGCGGAACGCCAGCCGCTCAAGGAGGACATCTTCCGCGAGCTGGACCGGATCTGCCCGCAGCACACGATCCTGGCGTCCTGCACCTCGGCCGTGCCCGTGGCCGCGCTGGCCGCCGCGACCTCGCGTCCGGACCGGGTACTCGCCACCCACTTCATGAACCCCGCGCCCGTCAAAACCGCCGTGGAAGTGGCGCGGGGCGCCGCCACCAGCCCGGCCGCCCTGCAACGGACCCTCGATCTGCTCGTCTCCCTCGGCAAGTCCCCCGTCGTGGTCGCCGACGCCCCGGGGTTCGTCACCAACCGCGTCCTGATGCTGACCATCAACGAGGCGGCGACCGTCGTCCACGAGGGCACCGCCACCCCCGCCGTCGTCGACCGGATCTTCCGCGACTGCTTCGGCCACCCCACCGGGCCCCTCGCCACCGCCGACCTCATCGGACTGGACACCGTCGTGGACACCCTCAACGTGCTCTACGCACACACCAACGACCCCCGCTTCCTGCCCAGCCCGCTGCTGGCCAAGCTGGTCGCCGAGGGCCGCACCGGCCGCAAGAGCGCCTCGGGATTCCACACCTACCCGACGGCCACACCCTGACGGGTCTCCCGCGCCGGGTCAGCGGACGGCCCGCAGCCGACGGGCCTCGTCGACGCCGCCGCATCCCGACAGGCCCAGTGCGTCCCGGAGTTCGTCGGCCAGCAGCTCCAGGACCTGCCGCACACCGGCTTCCCCCGCCGTGCTCAGTCCCCAGATCACCGGCCGCCCGACGAGCACGCCGTGGGCGCCCATGGCCAGGGCCTTCAGCACATCGGTGCCACCGCGCACGCCGCTGTCCGGCAGCACCTCGCAGGTCGCCCCCACGGCCGACACCAGCCCGGCCAGCGCGTCGATGCTGGGGACGGCCCCGTCGAGCTGACGGCCCCCATGGTTGGAGACCACCACCGCGTCACAGCCGCACTCCGCCGCACGCAGGGCGTCCTCGGGGGACAGCACACCCTTCAGGACCAGCGGCAGCCGGGTGCTCCGGCGCAGCACTTCCACGGACGCCCAGGTCAGCGAGGAGGAGAACGTCCGGCTGGTGTGTTCGGCTACAGCGGAGGCGTCGGCGAGCCGACGGTGCGCGGTGTCACCCGCCGCCGGTTCAGTCGTCCAGGGCGCCGCCGCCGTCGTCGTGAGGTTGGCGGCGCGCACATGACCGGGGAGGACGAAGCGGTTCCGTACGTCCCGCCGCCTGCGGCCCATCCACGGCACGTCGACGGTGAGCACCACGGCCTCGCACCCCGCGTCCTCGGCCCTGCGCGGGTTCGTCCGTCGAGTCCGTCGTCGAGTCCGTCTCCATGCGGGACACCACTCCAGTGAGAGAGCCGAGACCACC
The DNA here is from genome assembly GCF_054782395.1 of Streptomyces daliensis. NCBI lineage: Bacteria > Bacillati > Actinomycetota > Actinomycetes > Kitasatosporales > Streptomycetaceae > Streptomyces > Streptomyces daliensis. The sequence goes on from NZ_BAAGSO010000085.1 coordinate 22,085, forward strand.
GAACTCTAGGGTCCCGTCCGGGAGTCTGACTACGGACACCCTTTCCAGGAGAACAGCGGATGGGGGAGGATGCGGTCGGATGAAGACACGTGGGCGAAGCGTGCGGCTGGCCGGCTGACGGGCGGACAGACAAGCAGGCAGGCCGCCGTCGCGTCGAAGCTGCTCCCTCGTGAGGAGCGGCTGTCCGTGGCTCTCGCGCACCCTGGACAGTGCGTCCAAGTGACAAGAACGGTTGGTTGGACGCGTCCGCCTGTCCGTCGCGTGCCGCTCCGCGCGGGCACTCCCGCGGGAATTCCCCTCCCGTCGCCACTCCGGCCGGGCGGCCGGCAGGTGGGAATCGGGACGGCCTCTGGGTATCGTTCTGAGCGAACTGATCCATGACCAAAAACTCCTTCGTTCCCCACGCGAAGAGAAGACCGTGCTCGGCGAACGGATGGCGGGACCAGGTGTCCAATCGACTGGCACCTTGGACAGCATTGTGCATGCCGTCACGGAACTGGAACCTCGGTACATAAACCCCAGTCGCATCTGCCGCTGGGGTGAAGTGCGGCCCGGTGACGGCCGATAGCGGCCGACCGGCGACCGATAAGCAGCAACAAGAGCGGCGGGTGGCGTTTACCCGTTGAGAGGGGAAAGATGAAGGGCCAGGACGGTTACGCTTTGCCCCTGTCCGATTGCCAAGAGGGAATTTGGCTGGCGCAGCGGATCGAGAACACTCGTGCTCTGTACAACGTCGGTCAGTTCACGGAGATCCGTGGGGTGCTGGACGTCGAGGTCTTCGAGACGGCTCTGCGACGGGTCGTCGCGGAGACGGAGACCCTGGGTGTGCGGTTCGTCGAGGACGGCGACGGGGTGTCCCAGGTGCTGGGCGGGGTACCGGGGGAGTGGGAACTGTGCCTGGTCGATGTGAGTGCCGATGCCGAGCCGTGGGAGTCGGCCGAGGCACTGATGCAGGAGGAACTGCGGCGGGTGAAGGAGCCCACCGAGGACCTGCTGTTCTCGTATTTCCTCATCCGGCTCGCTGCTGATCGTTTTCTGTGGTTCCAGTGCTACAACCACCTTCTGATGGACGGCTTCGCCTGTTCACTGGTGGCGCGCCGGGTGGCGGAGGTTTATACGGCACTCCACGGCGGGAACGCCGATTCCGGGGCGGCGAGCGAGGTTTCGCACACCCCGCTGCGCGAGCTGATGGAGCAGCAGACCGCATACCGGGATTCAGATGTGTATGCGGAGGACCAGCGGTATTGGCACGAACATTTCGCTGACCGGCCCGAATTGGTGAGCATTCCCGGCCACCGTTCGATGGCCTCCGCTGAGGAAACCGGCGCGAGCGGGGTACTGCGTGAGTCGGGCCATGTCCCGCCCTCCGTCGTGGCAGCCGTGCGCGCGGCGGCAGAGGAAGCGGGGGTGACGTGGACACGGTTCGTCATCGCGGCCGTGGGAGCCTACGTGGCCCGGCTGACGGGCGCGGGCGAGGTGGTCCTGAGCCTGCCGGTGACCGGCAGGCTCAGCGAGGCGGAGCGGCGGACGCCCTGCACCATGGCGAACATGCTGCCGCTGCGGCTGCCGGTACGGGCGGAGTCCAGCCCGGCGGAGCTGGCGGCCGACGCCGCACGGGAGGTCGGCGCGCTGCTGGAACACCAGCGCTTCCGTGGTGAGCGGCTGCGCCGTGAGCTGAGCTGGCCGGAGGGCGAGCGCTGGCACTTCGGACCGTACGTGAACATCGTTCCCACTGGCGGGCAGCTTCTGTTCGGCGAGGCCCGTGGTGTGGTGCGCGACCTGTCGAGTCGGCGCGTCGAGGACTTCGGCCTGCTGGTGGACGGCTCCTCGGAGGAGGAGGGCCTGCGCATCGTCCTCGAGGCCAACGCCGAGCTGTACGACCGCGAGTGGGTGCGGGGCGTGCACCGGTCCTTTCTGCATTTCCTGGAGCGGTCGGCGGCCGAACCCACGGCGCCCGTCGGACGTTTCGATGTGCTGGACGAGGACGAGCACGGCCGCGTAGTCGGGGAGTGGAACGACGCCCACCAGGCCGTTGCCGCAGGGACGGTCGTCGACCGCTTCGCCGGGTGGGCTGCTTCGGCTCCGGGTGCGGTGGCGGTGCGGTGTGGTGACGAGGCGTTGTCGTACGGGGAGTTGGAGGAGCGGGCGAATCGTCTGGGCCGGTATTTGACGGGTCTGGGTGTGGGTCGTGAGTCGCGGGTGGGTCTGTGCCTGCCGCGTGGCGTCGACATGGTCGTCGGGATGCTGGGTGTGTGGAAGGCGGGTGGCGCGTATGTGCCGCTCGATCCCGAGTACCCGGTGGACCGGCTGGCCTACATGGTGTCCGACAGCGGTGCCACGGTCGTTCTGGGCACGGAGGAAACGCTGACCGGGGTGCCCATGGGTGCCACGCGGACAGTTTTGCTGGACAGGGCCGCAGCGGCGATCGCGGTGGAGTCGTCCGGGGCGCTTGATGTAGCGGTGGTGCCTGAGCAGTTGGCGTATGTGATTTATACGTCGGGTTCGACGGGGCGGCCGAAGGGTGTGGCGGTCGCGCATGGTGGTGTGGCGAATCTGGCGGAGGTGATGCGTCCCGTTCTCGGTGTGGAGGAGGGGACGGTGGCGTTGCAGTTCGCGTCGTTCTCCTTCGATGCTGCGGTGCTGGATGTGGCCGTCACGCTGGGCGGAGGCGGCACTCTTGCCGTCGCGTCGAGTGAGGAGCGGTTGGAGCCCGAGGCGCTGGCGACCATGATCCGCGACGCCGGTGTGAGCGTGGCCAGTGTGGTGCCGTCCCTGCTCGGGGTGCTGGAGCCGGAGTCGGTTCCTGGTGTGGAGAACTGGGTGCTGGGCGCGGAACGCCTCAGTGCCGATCTGGCCGCGCGCTGGCGGGCCCAGGCGAAGGTGTGGAACACCTACGGGCCGACCGAGGCGACCGTCATCACCACGGCGACGTTGCTGGCCGAGGGCATCACGGCCCAGGACGCCCCGCCTGCGATCGGTGGCCCGATCGGCAATGCGCAGGTCTTCGTCCTGGACGGGTTCCTGCGGCCGGTGCCTCCCGGTGTGACGGGTGAGCTGTATGTCTCGGGCGCTGGGCTCGCGCGTGGTTACGTGGGCCGCCCGGATCTGACAGCCGAGCGGTTCGTGGCCAACCCGTTCGTGTCGGGCGGGCGCATGTACCGCTCGGGTGACCTGGCCCGCTGGACGGCGGACGGCCTGCTGGAGTTCGCGGGCCGCGCGGATGAGCAGGTCAAGATTCGCGGCTTCCGCGTCGAGCCCGGCGAGATCGAGTCGGTTGTCGCCTCCCATGAGGGTGTCGGCCAGGCCGCCGTCGTCGTGCGTGAGGACCGGCCGGGTGAGAAGCGGCTGGTGGCGTATGTCGTCCCGGCCGGTGACGACGACTTCGACACCGGTGTGCTGCGGGAGTACGCGGGTGAGCGGTTGCCGGAGTACATGGTGCCGTCGGTGGTGGTGCTGGAGCGGCTGCCGCTGACCGTCAACGGCAAGGTGGACCGTGGAGCACTGCCCGCGCCCGAGCCGGAGAGCCGCCCGGTGGTCCGGGCCGCTGCCACGCCGGTGGAGGCGCTGCTGTGCGGTCTGTTCGGCCAGGTACTCGGGCTGGCCGAGGTGGGGGCCGAGGACAGCTTCTTCGAACTCGGCGGTGACTCGATCCTGTCGATGCTGCTGGTGTCCGGAGCCCGCCGTGCGGGATTGGTGATCACGACTCGTGAGGTCTTCGAGTACCGGACACCAGCCGGACTCGCCTCCGTCGCCGTCCCCCTCCTCGAAGGCTTCAGCTCTGCCGCCAGCGCGACCGTCGACGCGCCCACCGGCGAGGTCCCGCTCACTCCGGTGATGTGGGAGCTGCTGGACCGGGTGGCGCCGGAGGACCTTGGCGAGGTGTTCCAGTCGGCCCTGGTCACGGTCCCGGCGGGCCTGGAACTCACGCTGCTGACGCAGGCGTTGCAGGCCGTGGTGCACCGCCACGATGTGCTGCGCGCGCGGCTGGAGGCCGGCTCTGCACCGCGGCTGGTGGTGCCCGAGGCGGGCGCCGTCGAGGCAGCAGGGTGGGTGTGGCGGGTGGACGCGGCCGACCTGTCGGGCCGCGCGCTGAGCGGTGTGGTGGACGAGCAGCTACGCGCTGCGACACACCGGCTGGATCCGTTGGCCGGTGTGATGCTTCAGGCGGTGTGGCTGGACGCGGGCCCCGACGCACAGGGAAAGCTGCTCCTCGTGGCCGACCACCTGGTGGTGGACGGTGTCTCCTGGCGCGTACTGCTGCCCGATCTGGCGGAGGCGTACGGGGAGTTGGCCGCAGGCCGTGAGCCGGTGCTGGGTCCGGTGTCGACGTCGTTCCGGCATTGGGCGCGTGAGTTGTCGGCGCGGGCGGTGGGTGCGGAGCGTGTTGCGGAGCTGTCGGGGTGGCAGGCCCTGTTGGAGGGTGCTGGCCCGCTGTTGACGGATGGGCCGGTGGATCCGGTTCGTGATGTCGAGGCGTCGGTGCGTCGGGTGTCGGTGTCGGTGCCGTCCGGGGTGACGTCGGCGTTGTTGACGGGTGTTCCTGTCGCGTTCCATGCGGGTGTTGATGATGTGCTGTTGGCGGGGTTGGCGGCTGCCGTCGCGGAGTGGGCCGACAGCAAGGGCCAGTCTGCTGCTGACGGGTTCCTGGTGGATGTGGAGGGACATGGCCGTGTCCCGCTGAACGAGGGGCACGACCTCTCCCGCACGGCGGGCTGGTTCACCAGCGCCCACCCGGTGCGGCTGGCGGCAGGTGGCTTTGATCCGGCCGATCTGCGTGCCGGGGGTTCGGCGGCTGGGCAGGTGCTGAAGCGGGTGAAGGAGCAGGTACGGGCAGTGCCCGGCGACGGGCTCGGCTATGGCATGCTCCGCTACCTCAACCCGGAGACCGGGCCCGCCATGGCAGAGCTGCCCTCGGCCCAGATCGGGTTCAACTACCTCGGCCGTTTTGCCGGGCGCGACGGACAGTGGGAGCTGACCGACGGTGGGCTGGGCGCCGGAAGCGCCGCTCGCGCCCAGGTGATGCGCCCTCTCGAAGTGCTGGGTGCGGTGCACGACCGCGTCGACGGCCCTGAGCTGACCCTCACGCTCTCCTGGCCCGAGCGGCTGCTGACGGAGACCGCCGCGCAGGCCCTCCTCGACACGTGGGCGGCGATGCTGTCCGGGCTGGCCACGCATGCGGCACGCCCCGGGCACGGTGGGCACACACCCTCGGACTTCCCCCTCCTCGCCCTGGACCAGGAGCAGGTGGAGGAACTGGAGGCGGACGTCCCCGAACTGGTCGACGTGCTGCCCGTCTCGCCCCTCCAAGAGGGGCTCCTCTTCCACGCCCTCTTCGACGAGCAGGTGGAGGACATCTACGTCGAGCAGATGGTGCTCGATCTGCGGGGCACGGTGGACGCCGGGGTGCTGAGAGCATCGTGGCAGGCACTGCTGAACCGGCACGCCGCCCTGCGGGTGGGCTTCCGTCATCTGGCGGGGCGCGAACAGCCCGTACAGACAGTCGCTCAGCAGGTGTCTCTGCCCTGGCGTGAAGAGGACTTCTCCGGGCTCGACGCGGAGGCCGCCTGGGCGGAGTCGGAGCGGATCAGCGGCGAGGAGCGCGCGCAGCGCTTTGAACTGGCGCGGCCCCCGTTGCTGAGGATCGCGCTGGTGCGCGTCGGTGCCGAGCGCTACCGGATGATGGTGACGCTCCATCACCTGCTGCTCGACGGCTGGTCGTTGCCGATCCTGCTGCGGGAGCTGTGGGACTGCTACGCGGCCGACGGCTCCGCACACGCCCTGCCCACGGTGACCCCGCACCGCGACTATCTGACCTGGCTGACCCGTCAGGACAAGCAGGCGGCCCGCGACGCCTGGCAGGGCGCACTCGCCGGTCTGGAAGAGCCCACACAGGTGGCTCCGGCTGCCCCGGCCGTGGCGGAGGCCACCTCCCTCGGCAGGGTGAACACCCGCACCGGCGCGGAGCTGGCCGGTGCGTTGGGCGAGCTGGCCCGTACATACGGGGTGACGCTGAACACCGTCGTGCAGGCGGCCTGGGCGATCGTGGTCGGACAGTTGGCCGGACGCCGTGACGTCGTCTTCGGCGCGACGGTCTCGGGTCGGCCCGCAGACCTTCCGGGCATGGAGAACATGCTGGGCCTGTTCATCAACACTGTGCCGGTGCGGGTCGCCTTCGACCCGGCGCAGACCGTCGTCGGGATGCTGATGGAGTTGCAGCTCCAGCAGTCGGAGCTGCTGGAGCACCAGCACCTGGGCCTCACCGAGATCCAGCGACAGGCTGGACCCGGCGCCACCTTCGACACCCTGATGGCCTTCGAGAACTACCCCGGCGACCCCGCCGTTCCCCCGTCCATCGAGGCACTCACGCTGGCGGACGTCGAACTCCGGGAGTCGACCAACTTCGCCCTCGCCCTGGGCGTCGTCCCGGAGGACGACGACCTGGGCCTGCGGCTGGACTACCGCCCCGACCTGTTCGAGGCATCCACCGCCCAGGCGGTCTCCGACCGCCTCACGCGGGTACTCGCGCAGATCGTGGCGACTCCCCATCTCAAGCTCGCCGAGATCGAGGTGCTGAGGGGATCCGAGCGTGCGTTGGTGGTGGGGGAGTGGAACGACACGGCGCGGGCCGTGTCGGCGGGTTCCGTGCCGGAGTTGTTTGCAGGGTGGGCCGCCTCGATTCCCGATGCGGTCGCGGTGCGGTCCGGCAACCAGGCGCTGTCGTACGGGGAGTTGGAGGCGCGTGCCAACCAACTGGGCCGGTATCTGACGGGCCTGGGTGTGGGACGCGAGTCGCGGGTGGGCCTGTGCTTGCCGCGCGGCGTGGACATGGTCGTGGGGATGCTGGGTGTGTGGAAGGCGGGTGGCGCGTATGTGCCGCTCGACCCCGAGTACCCGGCGGACCGGCTCGCGTACATGGTGTCCGACAGTGCGGCCACGGTGGTTCTGGCCGTCGGGGAGACGGTGGCGCAGGTCGCGGGTGACACGGTTCCCGTCGTTGCGTTGGATGCCCCGGACGTCGCAGCGGCCGTCGCGGCGGAGTCGTCCGAATCGCTTGAGGTGTCTCTCGCGCCTGAGCAGTTGGCGTATGTGATTTATACGTCGGGTTCGACGGGCCGTCCCAAGGGTGTGGCGGTCGCGCATGGTGGTGTGGCGAATCTGGCGGAGGTGATGCGTCCCGTCCTCGGCGTGAGCCAGGGAACAGTGGCGTTGCAGTTCGCGTCGTTCTCCTTCGATGCTGCGGTGCTGGATGTGGCCGTCACGCTGGGCGGAGGCGGCACTCTTGCCGTCGCCTCCAGTGAGGAGCGGTTGGAGCCCGAGGCGCTGGCCGCGATGATCCGCGACGCCGGTGTGCAGGTGGCGAGTGTGGTGCCGTCTCTGCTCGGGGTGCTGGAGCCGGAGTCGGTGCCGGGTGTGGGGAACTGGGTGCTGGGCGCGGAGCGCCTGA
>NZ_BAAGSO010000085.1:29755-35423 GCF_054782395.1 Streptomyces daliensis
CGTGACGGGTGAGCTGTATGTGTCGGGCGCTGGCCTCGCGCGTGGTTACGTGGGGCGCCCGGACCTGACCGCCGAGCGGTTCGTGGCCAACCCGTTCGTGCCGGGTGGGCGGATGTATCGCTCGGGTGACCTGGCCCGCTGGACGGCTGATGGTCTGCTGGAGTTCGCGGGCCGTGCGGATGAGCAGGTGAAGATCCGTGGCTTCCGCGTCGAGCCCGGCGAGGTGGAGTCGGTTGTCGCCTCGCATCCGGAGGTGTCCCAGGCCGCCGTTGTCGTGCGTGAGGACCGGCCGGGTGAGAAGCGGCTGGTGGCGTATGTCGTTGTCGAGGGGGAGGTGGAGTCTCAGGCGCTGAGGGATCATGTGGCGCTGGTGCTGCCGGAGTACATGGTCCCGTCGACGGTGATGGTGTTGGAGGTCATGCCTCTGACGGTCAACGGGAAGGTTGACCGGGCCGCGCTTCCGGCGCCCGAGGTGGCCGGCGGTGTGGAGGGGCGTGCGGCCGAGACTCCCGTCGAGGCGGTGTTGTGCGATCTGTTCGGTGAGGTACTGGGCCTGGACCAGGTGGGCGCGGAGGACAGCTTCTTCGAGCTGGGCGGCGACTCCATCCTCTCCATGCTGCTCGTCTCCAACGCCCGCCGCGCGGGCCTGGTGATCACCTCCCGGCAGGTCTTCGAGCACCGGACCCCCGCGGGCCTGGCCACCGTCGCTGAGGCGGCGGACGGCGCCACCGTGGGTGGCGGCGACTCCGGCGTGGGTGAGGTGCCGCTGACCCCTGTGATGCACGAACTGCTGGACCGGGTGCCGCCGGAGAGCCTGGCAGAGGTCTTCCAGCCCGCGCTCGTGGCGACCCCCGCCGATCTGGACTTCGCGGTGCTGACCGAAGCCGTACGCGCGGTGCTGGCCCACCACGATGTGCTGCGGGCACGGATCGAGATGGTGCCCCAGGCGCGGCTGGTGGTTCCCGACGCAAGCGCCGTTGCCGTCGCGGAACTGTTGCGCCGGGTGGACGCTGCCGGGCGGGATCTCGGGCTGCTGATACCCGAGCAGGTGCGGGCCGCGGCAGAGCGGCTGGACCCGTTGGCCGGTGTGATGCTCCAGGTGGTGTGGCTGGATGCCGGGCCCGAGGTGCAGGGTCGGCTCGTCCTCGTCGTGGACCACCTGGCGGTGGACACGGTGTCCTGGCAGGCACTGCTCCCCGACCTGGCGGAGGCATACGGAGAACTGGCCGCAGGCCGTGAGCCGGTGCTGGGTCCGGTTTCCACGTCGTTCCGGCATTGGGCGCGTGAGTTGTCGGCGCGGGCGGTGGGTGCGGGGCGTGTTGCTGAGCTGCCGGAGTGGCGGGCGCTGCTTGGGGATGCGGGGTCGTTGTTGACGGATGGGCCGGTGGTTCCGGTTCGTGATGTTGAGGCGTCGGTGCGTCGGGTGTCGGTGTCGGTGCCGTCCGGGGTGACGTCGGCCCTGTTGACGGGTGTTCCTGCCGTGTTCCATGCGGGTGTTGATGATGTGCTGTTGGCGGGGTTGGCGGCTGCCGTCGCGGAGTGGGCCCGGAGCAGGAACCAGGACCAGGCTGCTGACGGGTTCCTGGTGGATGTGGAGGGGCACGGCCGTGTCCCGCTGAGTGAGGGTGTGGACCTGTCCCGGACGGTGGGGTGGTTCACCAGTGCGCACCCGGTGCATCTGGCCGTCGGCACGATCGACGTGTCGGGTGTGCGCGCCGGCGGCCCGGCGGCCGGTCAGGTGTTGAAGCGGGTGAAGGAGCAGGTGCGAGCTGTGCCCGGTGACGGGCTCGGCTACGGCATGCTGCGCTACCTCAACCCTGAGACGGCGCCGGTCCTTGCGGATCTGCCGGTCTCGCAGATCGGGTTCAACTACCTCGGCCGTGTCCCCGCCGCACCGTCCGCCGCTTCCGCGGACAGCGGTGTGCTCCCGGAGTGGGCGCCCACCGGTGAGGCCGGGCCCGGTGACGTCGAGGCGACCGGGACGTTCCCGGTGATGCATGCGCTGGAGGTACTGGGCGCAGTGCAGGACCACGCCGATGGTCCTGAGCTGACCCTCACGCTTTCCTGGCCCGAGCGGCTGCTGACGGAGACCTCAGCGCAGGCCCTCCTCGACACCTGGGCGGCGATGCTGTCCGGCCTGGCCACTCACGTCACACGCCCCGGAAGCGGCGGGCACACACCGTCCGACTTCCCCCTCGTCGCCCTGGATCAGGGGCAGGTGGAGGAGCTGGAGGCGGACGTTTCCGGGCTGGTGGAGGTGCTGCCGGTCTCCCCGCTCCAGGAAGGACTGCTCTTCCACGCCCTCTTCGACGAGGAGGCCGAGGACACCTATGTGGAGCAGATCATCCTCGATCTGGCGGGACGCCTCGACGCCGGTGTGCTGCGTGCGTCCTGGCAGGCGCTGCTGGACCGCCACGCCAGCCTGCGCGTCGGCTTCCGTCAGCTCGCCGGAATGGAACAGCCCGTCCAGATGGTCGTCCGCCACGCGACTCTCCCGTGGCGCGAGGAGGACGTGTCCGGGCTGGAGGAAGAGGCGGCCTGGGCGGAGTCGGAGCGGATCGGTATCGAGGAACGGGCCCGCCGCTTCGATCTCGCGACGCCGCCACTGCTGAAGATCCTGCTGGTCAAGGTCGGCCCCGACCGCTACCGGATGATGATCACGCTGCATCACATCCTGCTGGACGGCTGGTCCCTGCCGATCCTGATGCGGGAACTGTGGGAGTGCTACGCCGCCGACGGCAGCGCGTCCGCCCTTCCCGCCGTGGCTCCGTACCGTGACTATCTGGCCTGGCTGACCCGTCAGGACAAGCAGGCAGCACGCGACGCCTGGCAGGACGCACTCACCGGGCTGGAGGAACCCACCCTCGTCGCACCGCTCGTGCCCAACGCCTCCTCGTCCCTGACCCGGATGCTCACCGTCACCGCAGGCGACGAACTCGCCGAGGCACTGCGGGAGACGGCACGCGCCCACGGAGTGACGCTGAACACAGTGGTGCAGACCGCCTGGGCCCTCGTCGTCGGACAGTTGGCCGGACGCCGTGACGTCGTCTTCGGCGCCTCGGTCGCGGGGCGTCCCGCCGACCTGCCCGGCATGGAGGACATGCTCGGCCTGTTCATCAACACCGTCCCCGTGCGGGTGCGTTTCGACTCGGCGCAGACCCTGGCCGAGCTGCTGACGGACTTGCAGGAGCAGCAGTCGGTGCTGCTGGACCACCAGCATCTGAGCCTGAGCGCCATCCAGCGCCAGGCCGGCCCCGGCGCGACCTTCGACACGATGATGGCGTTCGAGAACTACCCCGGTGACCCGGCGGTACCGCCGTCCGTCGACGGGCTCACGCTCACCGGAACCGGTATGCGCGAGTCGACCAACTTCGCGCTCGCCCTGGGCGTCAACCCGGCCGAGGACCTGAGCCTCCGGCTCGACTACCGCCCCGACCTGTTCGACGCGAACGCCGTCCAGGCCGTCGCCGAGCGCCTGGTGCGGGTGCTGGAGCAGATCGCGGCCGCACCGCAGGCACGGGTCAGCGACCTCGACGTACTGGGCCCCGAGGAGCGGGTCCTCGTGATAGAGCGGTGGAACGACACCAAGAGGCAGGTCTCGGAAGGGACCCTGCTGGAGCTGTTCCAGTCCTGCGTGGAGCGCTCGCCCGACGCGGTCGCGGTGCGCTCCGGCGATCAGGTGCTGTCGTACGGGGAGTTGGAGGCACGTGCCAACCAACTGGGCCGGTATCTGACGAGCCTCGGTGTGCGGCGTGAATCGCGGGTGGGCCTGTGCCTGCCGCGCGGTGTGGAGATGGTCGTCGGACTGCTGGGTGTGTGGAAGGCCGGCGGCGCGTATGTGCCGCTCGACCCCGAGTACCCGGCCGACCGGCTCGCGTACATGGTGGCCGACAGTGAGGCATCGGTGGTTCTGGCCACGGCGGAGACCATGGCCCACGTGCCGACGGGTCCCGAGCATGTGGTGCTGCTGGACGGAGCCGACACGGTCGGCGAGATCGGCGCCGAGTCGTCCGGACCGCTCGGACTGCCCCTCACGACCGAGCAGTTGGCGTACGTCATCTACACGTCGGGTTCGACGGGGCGGCCGAAGGGCGTGGCGGTCGGTCACCGAGGTGTGGTGAACCTGGCCGAGGCGATGCGTCCGGTGCTCGGTGTGGGCCAGGGGGTGACGGCGCTTCAGTTCGCGTCGTTCTCCTTCGACGCGGCGGTGCTGGACGTGGCCGTCACCCTCGCGGCAGGCGGCACCCTCGCCATCGCCTCCAGCGAGGAGCGCACCGAGCCCGAGGCACTGGCGGCGATGATCCGCGACGCCGGGGTGAAGGTCGCCAGCGTCGTACCGTCCCTGCTCGGGGTCCTGGACCCGGAGTCGGTTCCTGGCGTGGAGAACTGGGTGCTGGGCGCGGAACGCCTGAGCGCCGACCTGGCGGCGAAGTGGCGGGCCGGGGCGCGAGTGTGGAACACCTACGGGCCGACCGAGGCCACCGTCATCACCACCGCCGTGCCGCTCGACGAAGCGATCACCCCGGAGGACGCACCCCCGGCCATCGGCCGGCCCATCGACAACGCGCAGGTCTTCGTCCTGGACGAGTACCTGCGACCCCTGCCCCCCGGTGTCACGGGTGAGCTGTATGTCGCGGGCCCCGGCCTGGCCCGAGGCTATGTGGGCCGCCCGGACCTGACCGCCGACCGCTTCGTCGCCAGCCCCTTCGTGCCGGGTGGGCGCATGTACCGCTCGGGTGACCTGGCCCGCTGGACGGTCGACGGGCAACTGGAGTTCGCGGGGCGTGCGGACGAGCAGGTGAAGATCCGCGGCTTCCGCGTCGAGCCCGGCGAGATCGAGTCCGTGCTCGCCGCGCACGAGAGCGTCGGCCAGGTGGCCGTTGTCGTGCGTGAGGACCGTCCGGGTGAGAAGCGGCTGGTGGCGTATGTCGTCCCGGCTGGGGGCAGCGTCTTCGACAGCGAGGTGCTGCGGGAGTTCGCCGGTGTGCATCTGCCGGAGTACATGGTCCCCAGTGCGACGGTGGCGCTCGACGTCATGCCGCTGACGGCGAACGGCAAGCTTGACCGCAACGCCCTGCCCGCGCCCGACCCGGAGAGCCGCAGTGAGGGCCGGGATGCCGAAACGCCGCTGGAAGCGGTGCTGTGCGGGCTGTTCGGTGAGGTGCTGGGCCTGGACCAGGTGGGCGCGGAGGACTCGTTCTTCGAGCTGGGCGGCGACTCGATCATGTCGATGCTGCTGGTCTCCAACGCCCGCCGCGCGGGCCTGGTGATCACCTCCCGGCAGGTCTTCGAGCACCGGACCCCCGCGGGCCTGGCCACCGTCGCCGTGACGGCGGAGGGCGTCGTCATACGCGGCGGTGACTCCGGCGTGGGTGAGGTGCCGCTGACTCCGGTGATGTGTGAGTTGCTGGGCCGGGTGGGTGTGGAGGGCGTCGGCGGGGTCGCGCAGTCGAGTGCGGTGGTGACTCCGGCCGATATGGACTTCGAGGTGTTGGTCGGTGCCGTGCAGGCGGTGGTGGACCAGCACGATGTGCTGCGGGCACGGCTGGAGACGGCGCCCCGGGCCAGGCTGGTGGTTCCCGAGCAGGGAGCGGTGCTGGTCGAGCCGCTGGTGCGACGGGTGGACGTCACGGGTCAGGACCTTGCGGCGGCGGTCGGCGAGCAGGTG
>NZ_BAAGSO010000085.1:35460-36402 GCF_054782395.1 Streptomyces daliensis
GCTGCTGCCCGATCTGACCTCCGCTTACAAGGAGTTGGCGGCGGGACGGCGAGCAGCGCTGAACCCGGTGTCGACGTCGTTCCGGCATTGGGCGCGTGAGTTGTCGGCGCGGGCGGTGGGTGCGGAGCGTGTTGCGGAGCTGCCGGAGTGGCAGGCCCTGTTGGAGGGTGCTGGTCCACTGTTGACGGATGGGCCGGTGGATCCGGTTCGTGATGTTGAGGCGTCGGTGCGTCGGGTGTCGGTGTCGGTGCCGTCCGGGGTGACGTCGGCCCTGTTGACGGGTGTTCCTGCCGTGTTCCATGCGGGTGTTGATGATGTGCTGTTGGCGGGGTTGGCGGCTGCCGTCGCGGAGTGGGCCCGGAGCAGGAACCAGGACCAGGCTGCTGACGGGTTCCTGGTGGACGTGGAGGGACATGGCCGTGTCCCGCTGAGCGAGGGTGTGGACCTGTCGCGCACGGTGGGGTGGTTCACCAGTGCGCACCCGGTGCGGCTGGCGGCGGGTGGTTTTGACCCGGCCGATCTGCGTGCCGGTGGTTCGGCGGCCGGGCAGGTGTTGAAGCGGGTGAAGGAGCAGGTGCGGGCTGTGCCCGGTGACGGGCTCGGTTACGGCATGCTGCGCTACCTCAACCCCGAGACCGGGGTCGCCATGGCGGAGCTGCCCTCGGCCCAGATCGGGTTCAACTACCTCGGCCGTGTCCCCGCCGCATCGTCCGCCGGTTCCATGGACAGCGATGTGCTCCCGGAGTGGACGCCCACCGGTGAGGCCGGGCCCGGGGGCGATGAGGCGACCGGGACGTTCCCGGTGATGCATGCGCTGGAGGTGCTGGGCGCGGTCCAGGAACGGGCGGACGGTCCTGAGTTGACCCTCACGCTTTCCTGGCCCGAGCGGTTGCTGACGGAGGCTTCCGCGCAGGCTCTCCTCGATGCGTGGGCGGCGATGCT
>NZ_BAAGSO010000086.1:0-60027 GCF_054782395.1 Streptomyces daliensis
GGAGCGAGGCGGGCACGGTGGAACCTGCACTGACTGTCTGACCTGTGGTTATGTCCATGCCTCCACAGTCCGCCGACCTTCCTCGGTTGGCAAAGCATTTGGATCCAGAATCGGGCCTCCACTACAACCTCCACCGCTACTACGACCCATCGACGGGCCGTTACGCGAGCCCGGACCCCCTGGGCCTCGAACCCGCGCCGAACCCGGCCACGTACGTTCACAACCCGCTGACGTGGACCGATTACCTCGGTTTGGCTCCTGAATGCGAGGAGACTCAGGTACCTCCTCTGAAGCCCAGCACGCTTCACCACTACACAAACGAAGCTGGTTATCAGGGAATCCTCGAAAGCGGGGAACTGCGGGCTTCCCTAAAGGCTGAAAACCCCAAGGATGCTCGCTTCGGAGACGGTCAGTACCTCTCCGATATTGAACCTGGGACGCGAACAGGAGGGCAACTTTCGCGAGCTTTCCTAGGTGTCCCTTGGGCAGGGGGAAAGTTCACGCACTTCATCGAGATCGACGTTAGTGACCTGCCTGTGCTGCAAGGAAAGGGGCGGCCTGATGTATTCTTGGTGCCCAATGATGGGCCTCTTGATATCGCAGGCCGAATAATCAGTCACGGGAAGAACTGAGCATGGAATATTGGAAGGTTATCTGGCATCACGAATTCGCCGATGAGCCTGTCGCCATCTACTCCGAGATCGGCGAAGACGGGTATGAAACCCGCAAGGTGGAAGAATTTCGCGACGGTTCTCTTGCGTGGGCTCGCGAAGGAGAGTCTCAAGGTGGGTCCGTGCTCAGTGAGATCCCGGTGGGTTCCATCGAGGATGTTCAGCAGCAGCCGGAATTTTCGGCGTTCGTGATTGATGAGAGGCGTTTCCAGGAGGTGTGGAGCAAAACCGGCGGCGTCAATGGTGCATGGTAAGCAAAGGGCCCGCGGCCACACGCCGCGAGCCCTTTCACACCGTCACATGTCCCGATCCCCCTCAAGGAACCGGGACCGCCCCGTCACCCCGGCCAGAATGCCGTGCGCCAGGCCTTCGGGCCAGCCACCGGGACGCGGCGGGGGATCGTGCGGGCAGGGTCGGACCACTCCGGGGGTTCGGAGGGGGGCGGGGACGTGTCCGCCGTCGCGGCGGTGCGGGCGCGGACCACCGCGAGGGCCGCGGCCAGTTCCTCCGGGGTGGGGTTGCCCCGGACGACCTTGATCGGCGGGAACGGCGGGTGTTCCCCTGTCGGCTCCATGGAGTCGAGCATCGTCGAGCGCCTCCTTAAGCCCTCGGCCCGTCCGGAACAGTCGCCCCGGACGGGCACCGGCATGGTCGTTGCAGCGTTACAGCGGGATGTTGCCGTGCTTCTTGGGCGGCAACTGCTCGCGCTTCGAGTGCAGCGTCCGCAGCCCCCGCGTGATGTGCCGCCGCGTCTCGGACGGCCTGATCACAGCGTCCACATACCCGCGCTCGGCCGCGGTATACGGGTTCAGCAGCGCGTCCTCGTACTCCTGCGTCAGCTCGACGCGCAGTTCCTCGCGCCGTCCCTCGTCCTCCTCGGCCGCCAGCGTCCTGCGGTGCAGGATGTTGACCGCGCCCTGCGCGCCCATGACGGCGATCTGGGCCGTCGGCCAGGCGAAGTTGAGGTCGGCGCCCAGGTGCTTGGAGCCCATGACGTCGTACGCGCCGCCGAACGCCTTCCGCGTGATCACCGTGATCAGCGGAACCGTCGCCTCCGCGTACGCGTAGATCAGCTTCGCGCCGCGCCGGATGATCCCGTCGTACTCCTGGTCCGTGCCCGGCAGGAACCCGGGGACGTCCACGAAGGTCACCACGGGGATGTTGTACGCGTCGCAGGTGCGGACGAAGCGCGCCGCCTTCTCGCTCGCGTCGATGTTCAGGCACCCGGCGAACTGCATCGGCTGGTTGGCGACGACGCCCACCGAGTGCCCCTCGACGCGCCCGAAGCCCGTGATGATGTTCGGCGCGAACAGCGGCTGCGTCTCCAGGAACTCGCCGTCGTCCAGGACGTGTTCGATGACGCTGTGCATCTCGTACGGCTGGTTCGCGGAGTCCGGGATCAGCGTGTCCAGCTCGCGGTCCTCGTCCGAGGTCTCCAGGTCCGCCTCCTCGGGGAAGGCGGGCGGCTCGGAGAGGTTGTTGCTCGGCAGGTAGGACAGCAGCGACTTGACGTAGTCGATCGCGTCCTTCTCGTCCCCGGCCATGTGGTGCGCCACGCCCGAGGTCGAGTTGTGCGTACGGGCGCCGCCCAGCTCCTCGAAGCCGACGTCCTCACCGGTGACGGTCTTGATGACGTCGGGACCCGTGATGAACATGTGCGAGGTCTGGTCGACCATCACGGTGAAGTCGGTGATCGCCGGTGAGTAGACCGCGCCGCCCGCGCAGGGCCCCACCACGAGACTGATCTGCGGGATCACCCCGGAGGCGTGCGTGTTGCGGCGGAAGATCTCGCCGTACATGCCCAGGGCGCTGACGCCCTCCTGGATGCGGGCGCCGCCGGAGTCGTTGATGCCCACGACCGGGCAGCCGGTTTTCAGCGCGAAGTCCATGACCTTGACGATCTTCTGCCCGAAGACCTCGCCGAGCGCGCCGCCGAAGACCGTGAAGTCCTGCGAGAAGACGGCGACGGGGCGGCCGTCGACCGTGCCGTAGCCGGTCACGACGCCGTCCCCGTACGGCCGGTTCTTCTCCAGGCCGAAGTTGGTGGAACGGTGGCGGGCGAACTCGTCCAGTTCCGTGAAGGATCCCTCGTCGAGCAGCAGCTCCACGCGCTCGCGCGCGGTCAGCTTCCCCTTCGCGTGCTGCTTCTCCACCGCGCGTTCCGAACCCGCGTGCGTCGCCTCCAAGGTGCGGCGCTCAAAGTCCGCGATCTTGCCCGCGGTGGTGTGGATGTCAGGGCTGTGCTCGTCACGCGGCTCGGACATCAGCGTGCGGCTCCTACTCGTCAGCGGGTGGCTACCGGCTCGTAGGTTATCGGCGCCACGGCGTTTTGCGGGTGCGGCGTTGGTCACCCTCAACCTTCCGTTTACCCGCCTCGGGCCCGCGAATGGCGCCCGTTCCCGCCGGGTACGGGCGGGTTCCGGATACGCCGCTCCACGCCCCGCCACCCCCGTCCTAGGGTGGGACGCATGACGCCGAACTCGTCCGACACCCCGGGCAATCGCTGGTCCGACCTCGACCGCCCCCCGCTCAACGCCGCCTCGCTGCGCCGTGCGCTGGTGCGGCCCGACGGCCTGTGGACGGGTCTCGACGTCGTGGAACGCACCGGCTCCACCAACACCGACCTCGCCGAACGCGCCCGCGCGGGCACGGCGGAGGAGGGTGCCGTACTCGTCGCGGAGGAGCAGACCGCGGGGCGCGGGCGGCTCGACCGCGCCTGGAGCGCGCCGCCCCGCTCCGGGCTCTTCTTCTCCGTACTGCTCAAGCCGGACGTCCCCCAGGAGCGCTGGGGCTGGCTGCCGCTGCTCGCCGGGGTCGCCGCGGCGAGCGCCCTCGCGCGCACGGCGGGGGTGGACACGGTGCTGAAGTGGCCGAACGACCTCCTCATCGACGTCGAAGGGGACGAGCGCAAGCTCGGCGGCATCCTCGCCGAGCGCACGGGCGAGGACGGGGTCGTCCTCGGCATGGGCATCAACGTCTCCCTGCGCGCCGGCGAACTGCCCGTCCCCACCGCGGGCTCCCTCACCCTCGCGGGTGCCCAGGGCAGCGACCGCGACCCGGTGCTGCGCGCCGTGCTGCGCTCACTGGAGGACTGGTACGGGCGCTGGTGCGCGGCGGACGGCGACCCGTCGGAGAGCCGCCTGCTGGAGGCGTACGCGGCGGGCTGCGCGACCCTCGGCCGTACGGTGCGGGCCGAGCTGCCGGGCGGGGAGGCGCTCGTCGGCGAGGCCGTCGCCGTGGACGGCGACGGGCGGCTCGTCCTCGCCACGGCCGAGGGCGTGCAGCGGCCCGTCGCGGCGGGCGACATCGTCCATCTGCGCCCGGCCGCGCCCGGCGAGTCCGGCGGCGGTACGAGCGGCGGTTCCGGCGGCTGACGGGGCGGCGGTACGAGCGGCGGACCGGGCGCCGGTCCGGGTGCCTAGAAGGCGCGCGCAGGCCCTTTCGGGCAGGTGGCGCGCTGATGACGGGGGCACCCTTCCGGGCAGGTGAGGAGTGAGCTAGCCCACAGCTGCCGTATTGTGGGCAACCGGCGGATGCGAGGGAGCCGTGGGTGACCCGGCATCCCCGGGACGGCTCGGCAATAGAACGGAAGGGCAGTGCGCAGGGACGACCGGACCTGGCGAGGGGCGGGGCAGTGACCGAGGACGAACCGGGCACTCCCGCGCGTGCGACAGAGTCCGAGGGCGTACAGGGCGGCGGTGGCCGTAAGGGCACCGAGGACGACCCCAGTGCGCTCCGGATCGAAGAACTGATCCTGGGCTCCGAGCGCCAGTACACGCCGTTCCAGGCGGCGCGCGCCGCCGGGGTCTCCATGGAGCTGGCGTCGCGCTTCTGGCGCGCGATGGGCTTCGCCGACGTCGGCCAGGCGCGGGCGCTCACGGAGGCGGACGTGCTGGCGCTGCGGCGGCTCGCGGGCCTCGTCGAGGCGGGGCTGCTCAGCGAGACGATGGCGGTGCAGGTCGCCCGTTCGACGGGGCAGACCACGGCCCGGCTCGCCGACTGGCAGATCGACTCCTTCCTGATGGGCCTCACGGAGCCGCCCGAGCCCGGCATGACCCGCAACGAGGTCACCTATCCGCTGGTGCAGCTCCTCCTCCCCGAGCTGGAGGAGTTCCTCGTCTACGTGTGGCGGCGCCAGCTCGCCGCCTCCACGGGCCGGGTCGTGCAGGCGATGGACGACGAGGACACCGTCGACCGCCGCCAGGCCATCGGCTTCGCCGACCTCGTCGGCTTCACCCGGCTGACCAGGCGCCTTGAGGAGGAGGAGCTGGGCGAGCTGGTCGAGGCGTTCGAGACGACGGCGGCCGACCTCGTCGCGGCGAACGGCGGGCGCCTCATCAAGGCCCTGGGCGACGAGGTCCTCTACGTCGCCGAGGACGCGGGCACGGCCGCCGAGATCGGGCTGCGCCTCATCGAGACCCTGGCGAACGACGAGACCATGCCCGAGCTGCGCGTCGGCATCGCCTTCGGCACGATGACGACGCGGATGGGCGACGTCTTCGGCAACACGGTGAACCTCGCCAGCAGGCTGACCTCGATAGCCCCCAAGGACACGGTGCTCGTGGACGGCGCGTTCCGGG
The DNA here is from genome assembly GCF_054782395.1 of Streptomyces daliensis. NCBI lineage: Bacteria > Bacillati > Actinomycetota > Actinomycetes > Kitasatosporales > Streptomycetaceae > Streptomyces > Streptomyces daliensis. The sequence goes on from NZ_BAAGSO010000086.1 coordinate 5,252, forward strand.
CTGAGCTGGTCGCGGCCGGTGACGCGCCCGAGTCCGAGAAGGAGACCGAGGACCTCTCGGACTTCCCCTTCGCCCTCCAGCCGCTCTACCAGCGGCCGGTGCGGGGGCTCGGCGTGGTGGAGCCCTGGATGCTGGGGCGGCGCTAGAAACCGGGGCCTACCGGGGTGGCCTGGCCACCCACAGGCGTCGGACATGACCGTACGGTTGCCGTATGAGCGTCAGTGAAGAGCGTTACGGGGAATGGGTCGCGGTACGGACCGACAGCGAGACGCACGTCGCCGAGCTGGTCCTGGACAGGCCCAAGGCCATGAACGCCGTCTCCACCGAGATGGCCTTCTGCATCAGCGAGGCGTGCGCGGCGCTGGCGGCGGACAAAGAGGTGCGGGCCACGGTGCTCACCTCCACCCACCCGCGTGCCTTCTGCGTCGGCGCCGACCTCAAGGAGCGCAACGCGCTCAGCGACGCGGACCTGGGCAGGCAGCGCCCGTACACGCGTGCCGCGTACACCGGGGTGCTGGAGCTGCCGATGCCGACGGTCGCGGCGGTGCACGGGTACGCGCTCGGCGGCGGCTACGAGCTGGCGCTGTCCTGCGACGTGATCGTGGCCGACCCCGGGGCCGTGGTCGGGCTGCCCGAGGTCTCCGTCGGCGTCATCCCCGGCGGCGGCGGTACGCAGTTGCTGCCGCGCCGTGTCGGCGCTGCGCGCGCCGCCGAGCTGATCTTCACCGCGCGCAGGGTGGAGGCCGCCGAGGCACGCGAGCTGGGGCTCGTCGACCTGCTGGTGGACGAGGGCCGCGACCGCGAGGAGGCGCTCGCGCTCGCCACCCGTATCGCCGCCAACTCGCCGGTGGGGCTGCGCGCCGCCAAGCGGGCCCTGCGCACCGGCTGGGGCATGGACCTCCACGCGGGCCTGGACATAGAGGACGCGGCCTGGCGCACCGTCGCCTTCTCCGGCGACCGCGCGGAGGGCGTGGCGGCCTTCAACGAGAAGCGGAAGCCGCAGTGGCCGGGCGAGTGACGTCGGTGGCGGGCTCCCGGCCCGCGGGTGTGACGGATGGGGCGCGCGTGACGGGAGCAACCCACCCGGCATAGTGGGGCAAAGCCTCCTAACCTTGGCCTATGGGAGAGGAAGCGCGGCTTCGCGCTGTCGTGGCGCTCGCTCAGGCGATGGCCGCCGCGCACACGGCGCGCGAGGTCGCGCACGCGGCGGCCACCGGGGCGCGGGAGGCGATGGACGCCTCGTTCGCCGCCGTCTCGGTGTGGGAGCGGGCCCGCGGCAGGCTGCGCGTCCTCGTGAACGTGGGAGAGCTGGCTGAGGGCGAGGAGGAGTACCCGGAGGACGAGTCGTATCCGGTGCACGACTTCCCCGAGATCACCGAGTTCCTGCACGCGCGCTGGGCGGGCGGGGGCGGCGGTCCCCACGCCTGGGTGGAGGACGTGCACGACGAGGCCGCTGAGACTGCTGCGCACGCCGGGACGGCCGGGAACACCGGGCACGCCGGAACCGCCGGGCACACCGGGCCGGGCGCCGCCCACACGGCGCGGGCGGCGCCCGGCCAGGAGCCCGGGGCCAGTCCCTACGCCGCACGCGCGGACAGCGTCGGCAGCGCGGGCCGCCGCGCCGTGCTGCGCCGCAGGGGCCGCGGCTGCTGCCTCGTCGCCCCGATCGTGCTGCACGGCAGGGCCTGGGGCGAGCTGTATCTCGCGCGGGGCCCGCGCGAGCCCGTCTTCGGGAGCGAGGACGCGGACTTCGCGACCGTGCTCGCCGCGATCATCGCCTCGGGCATCGCGCAGAACGAGCGCCTCGAAGAGGTGCGCCGCCTCGCCTTCACCGACCCCCTCACCGGGCTCGCCAACCGCCGCGCCGTCGACGCCACGCTCGACGAGGGGCTGGAGCGGCACCGCGCCGAGGGCGCCGTGGTCAGCCTCGCGGTCTGCGACGTCAACGGGCTCAAACGCGTCAACGACCAGTACGGGCACGAGGAGGGCGACCGGCTGCTGGAACGATTCGCCGCGGTGCTGTCCCTGTGCGGCGCGATGCTGCCCGGCGCGCTGGCCGCGCGGCTGGGCGGGGACGAGTTCTGCCTGCTGGCGGTGGGCCCGGACGCCGACGAGGTGGTGCGCGTCGCCGACGAGCTGTGCCGGCGGGCGGCCGGTCTCGGTACGGGCGAAGGCGTCGCGTGCGGTGTCGCCTCGACGGGCGATCCCGTCGGGCCCGTGCGCTCTGCGCGCCGCCTCTTCCGGCTCGCCGACGCCGCCCAGTACCGCGCGAAGGCGGCCCGTGCCGCGCGGCCCGTGGTCGCGGGGCGGCACGGCGGCACGGACGATCCCGTCGTCCGCCTCGCCGACGCCCCCGCCGGGCGGCGGGGCGGGGAGCGGCGCCGCTTCCGCGGCGGCCGGTGAAGCGCGCCTCCGGCGGGGGCCGGGCGGCGAGGACGGGGGCCGACGGGGACCCGGCCGTGACAGAGAAGGATTCACTCTTTAGGGTGCCTGAATATGAGTATGCAAACTGTGGTGGTAGGGGCCTCGGGGACCACGCCCGAGGACGTCATCGCCGTCGCCCGTGACGGCGCCCGTGTCGAGCTGTCGGCGGACGCGCTCGCGGCCGTCGGAGCAGCGCGCCGGTTCATCGACGAGCTGGCCGCCAAGCCCGACCCCGTCTACGGCGTCTCCACCGGTTTCGGCGCCCTCGCCGTACGCCACATCAGCCCCAGCCTGCGCGCCCAGCTCCAGCGCAACATCGTCCGCTCCCACGCCGCCGGCATGGGGCCCCGCGTGGAGCGGGAGGTCGTGCGCGCGCTGATGTTCCTGCGCCTGAAGACCGTCGCGTCGGGCCGTACGGGCGTGCGTCCCGAGGTCGTGCGGACCATGGCCGACGTGCTCAACGCGGGCATCACCCCCGTCGTCCACGAGTACGGCTCCCTCGGCTGCTCCGGCGACCTCGCACCCCTCTCGCACTGCGCCCTGACCCTCATGGGCGAGGGCGAGGCCGAGGGCCCCGACGGCGAGGTGCGGGACGCGGGCGAACTGCTCGCGGAGCACGGGATCGCGCCCGTCGAGCTGCGCGAGAAGGAGGGGCTGGCGCTCCTCAACGGCACCGACGGCATGCTCGGCATGCTGCTCATGGCCTGCGCCGACCTCGGCCGCCTGTTCACCTCGGCCGACATCACCGCGGCCCTCAGCCTCGAAGCGCTCCTGGGCACGGACCGCGTCCTCGCGCCCGAGCTGCACGCCATCCGCCCGCACCCGGGCCAGGCGGCAGCCGCCGCCAACATGCTCAAGGTCCTGGAGGGCTCGCAGCTCACGGGCCACCACCAGGACGACGCGCCCCGCGTCCAGGACGCCTACTCGGTGCGCTGCGCCCCGCAGGTCGCGGGCGCGGGCCGCGACACCCTCGCGCACGCCCGTACGGTCGCGGAGCGCGAGCTGGCGGCGGCCGTCGACAACCCCGTGGTGCTGCCCGACGGCCGCGTCGAGTCCAACGGGAACTTCCACGGGGCGCCCGTCGCGTACGTCCTCGACTTCCTGGCCATCGCCACGGCCGATCTCGCGAGCATCGCGGAGCGGCGCACGGACCGGCTCCTCGATAAAAACCGGTCGCACGGTCTGCCGCCCTTCCTCGCGGGCGACGCGGGCGTGGACTCGGGGCTGATGATCGCGCAGTACACGCAGGCGGCGCTGGTCAGCGAGCTGAAGCGGCTCGCCGTGCCCGCCTCGGCCGACTCGATCCCCTCCTCGGCGATGCAGGAGGACCACGTCTCGATGGGCTGGTCGGCGGCGCGGAAGCTGCGTACCGCGGTGGACAACCTGACCCGCGTCGTCGCCGTCGAGCTGTACGCGGCGGCGCGCGCCGTCGAGCTGCGGGCCGAGGCAGGACTGACGCCGGGCGCCGCCTCGCGGGCCGTCGTACGGGCGCTGCGCGAGGCGGGCGTCCAGGGGCCGGGCGAGGACCGCTTCCTGGCCCCAGACCTGGCGGCGGCGGAGCGCTTCGTGCGGGACGGGCTGCTGGTCGCTGCGGTGGAGTCCGAGGTGGGCGAGCTGGCCTGACGGCGGGCGCTGGCGCGGTGCGGGTGGCGCTGACGTCAGGCGCCGGCGTCGGCGTCAGGCGCGGCGCAGGGAGCGCACGACGAGCGCGCCGCCCGCGCCCACGAAGCCGAGGCCGCCGAGCATGTACGGGGCGGCTTCGAAGCCGCCGGTATCGGCCAGCCGCGACTGCGAAGCGGCCCCGCCCGTCCCCGCGGCCTCGGCGTGGTCCGTCCGGGTGGTGGAGGCGGAGGAGACCGTCGAGGAGGTGGCGGAGGCGGCGGCGTGGTCCGGTGTGGCCTTCGCGGAGGGGACGAACCAGAGGGCGAAGAGCACGGCGCCCGCTGCGGCGGCCGTGACCAGCAGACGGCGGTGTGCGGACAAGGCGGAGTGCCCGGCTCCCGGCACGAAGAGCCCCTTCCGAGTGAGGTGGTCCTGGGGACACGCGGTGAACTGGCGGCGTGAAAGCCGATGTTACTGATAGCAGCGGGTCGTACGGAAGCGGAAGCCCGGCCGCCGCCTACGCTCCGTCCCATGAGTGCTGACGAGACATCAACTTCTTCACCGCACGTGCGGCTCCGTGTGGAACTGGTGGTCGAGATCGCCGATCCCGCCGAGCTGACGAGGGCGGCCCTCGCCCGTATCGAGGGCGACGCGCTGATGCCCGACGAGGAGCGCGAGCACGCCAGGGAGATCGTCGCGGCCGACGCGGGCGAGGCGATCGCGTACCTCGTGGACCCCGTCGACCTGGTCAACGGGCTCCCCGGCGTCGAGCTGGCCCACGCGAGCTGGGGCAGCGAAGGCACGCACTACGATCCCGACGACCCGGAGGGCCCCGACGGCTTCGACTTCGACGACCTGGACGACGTGGAGGACCCGGCGGCCGAGAGCGCGGTGGTGAACGCGGGACGCGGCTGAGCACGGGCGACGGCCGCCGGGACCGGCGACGGCCGCCCTGGCCTGTCCGGCCGGTACGGGCGGCACGCGGCTGTGACAGACGGCGGACAGATAGCGGACGGACGGGCGCGGGCCTCTGCGGGGGCCCGCGCCCGGCGCGTGGGGGCCCGGACCAGCGCGCGGGGGTGACGGGGGGAACGTGTGGCACGGTGGGGGAGAGCGCGACACGCGAGGAGCCGGGAACGTCCTGTGACGATCCCGTGACGGCTTCGCAGTGTCCCCGGGGGAATGTGAAAAGAGGCGCGGATCGGGGAATCCGAACCGGGTCCGCGCGCGTCCTACTCGGTATTCCACGCTGCCTGGGTACCCCTACTCTGGTGGCCGCGTGGCCTGGCCCACAGTTTTACGGAAAGTGGAACCGGTCATAGGCAGTTTGCGTTCTCTTGCGTAGAGCTGGGGTGCGCATGTCCGGTTTGATCCGGTAGGGGGCGTACGCAGCATATCGGGGAGACATGGGGTTTCAGAAGCAATGGAGAAGCGTGTGACGACGCTCGGTAAACACCGCAAGGGCATAGCGACAACCGCAGCGCTGCTCGGTGGTGTGCTGACGCTGAGCGGATGCGGCATGTTCGGTGGCGACGGCGGCGACTCCGGGGGGTCCAAGGCCAAGTCGGAGATATCCGACAAGAAGGACGAGTCGCAGGCCCGAATAAAGATCGCCTCCAAGGACGGCTCCGACGGCGCCAGCATCAACACCGGCGGCAATGTCACCGTCACCAAGGGCAAGCTCACGGACGTGAGCATGGAGACCGCCCAGGGCGGGACCGCTGTCGAGGGCTCGCTGTCCGCGGACGGCAAGTCCTGGAAGCCCAAGGAACAGCTTGAGCGGGCGACCCAGTACAAGATCACTGCTACGGCGAAGGACAGCGAGGGCCGCAAGGCCGTCGAGAACTCCTCCTTCACCACGGTCTCCCCGGACAACAGCTTCATCGGCACCTACGCGGGCGAGGACGGCCAGACCGTCGGCGTCGGCATGCCGGTCTCGATCACCTTCGACAAGGAGATCACCGACAAGAAGGCCGTTCAGTCCGCGATCAAGGTCAACTCGACCAGCGGGCAGGAGGTCGTCGGCCACTGGTTCGACGGCAAGCGCCTGGACTTCCGTCCCGAGGAGTACTGGAAGGCCGGTTCCAAGGTCACCCTGGACCTCGACCTCGACGGCGTGAAGGGCGGCCCGAACCTCACCGGTGTCCAGGACAAGAAGGTCACCTTCAACATCGGCCGCTCGCAGGTCAGCACCGTGGACGTCAAGAACCACACGATGACCGTCGTGCGTGACGGCAAGAAGCTGAAGAGCATCCCGATCTCCGCGGGCAGCGCCAGCAACCCCACGTACAACGGCAAGATGGTGATCTCCGAGAAGCACAAGGAGACCCGGATGGACGGCAACACCGTGGGCTTCGGACGCAAGGGCGAGGAGGGCTACGACATCAAGGACGTGCCCCACGCCATGCGCCTCTCGACCTCCGGCACCTTCATCCACGGCAACTACTGGGGCGCCCCGTTCGGCTCGGGCAACACCAGCCACGGCTGCGTCGGCCTGAAGGACAGCCAGGGCGCGAACGACAGCAGCACCGACGGCGCCTGGTTCTACGAGAACTCGCTGATCGGCGACATCGTCGACGTCGAGGGCTCCCCCGACAAGACCGTCCAGCCCGACAACGGCCTCAACGGCTGGAACATGGACTGGTCCGAGTGGAAGCAGGGCTCCGCGGTCTGAGCCGAGCCTGAGTCTGAGTCCTTGACGGCGACCGCCGCACACGGACACCACGCCGGGGCGGGTACGGGATCTTCTCCCGTGCCCGCCCCGGCGGTTTGTGCTCTGGAGCCCGGAGAGGGGCGCGTCAGGCGCCGAACGCGGTCAGCGCCGCCTCCTCGAACGCCTTCAGATCGTCCGGCATACGGCTGGTGACCAGCGTGTTCGGGCCGCCCGAGCAGACGACGACCTTCTCGTCGACCCAGGCGCCGCCCGCGTTGCGGATGTCCGTCTGAAGGCTCGGCCAGGAGGTGAGGGTGCGCCCGCGCACGACATCGGCCTCCACCAGCACCCAGGGCGCGTGACAGATCGCCGCGACGGGCTTCCCCGCCTCGAAGAAGCCCCGCACCAGGCCCACGGCACCGTCGTCCAGCCGCAGCGCGTCCGGGTTCGCGACCCCGCCGGGCAGCACAAGACCGTCGTACTCGGAGACGGACGCCTCGTCGACCGTCTGGTCCACGGGGAAGGTACCCGCCTTGTCGAGGTGCTGGAACGCCTGCACGTTGCCGGGGCGCGTCGACACCAGCCGTGGTGTCCCGCCCGCGTCGCCGACGGCCTGCCACGGGTGCGTCAGCTCCACCTGCTCGATTCCCTCGTGCGCCACGAGAAAGGCGATCCGCATCGCGGCCACTCCCTTCCGGTGCTCGGTGTGCTCGGTGTGCTCGTCGCTCGGTGTGACGGTTGACTGGCCGACGGGTCCCCTGAGGGGGCGGGGTCATGCGCGGGAGCCGTGCGTCGTGCGCCGTCCGCTGTCGGCCGTCAGAGCTGGCGCTCGATGCGGATGGCCTTCTTGAGGTCCTCGTGGGCCTCGCGGCCCCTGCCCTCGTGCTGTTCCAGGAGGGCCGCGGCTATCGCGTCCAGCTTGTGCTGGAGCGCGTGCTCGGCGCGGCGCTCGGAGTTCTTCAGCAGGGCGAGCAGCAGCAGGTTGACGGCGGTCATCAGGTCGCCGACGAAGATCAGCCAGTGTGCTGCCGCGCCCGCGAAGTGGATCACGACGAAGCCCGCGATCAGCAGGAGGCAGACCACGTAGAAGAAGGGGGAGGCCGTCACATTGGAGGCCGTCTCGGAGAAGTTGTCGAAGCGCCCGCGTCGGTAGCCGCCACGGGCGGCTGGATGCTGCATCGTCATGGGCCCCGGGTATCCCGCGCGGGCGGGATCATGGCCCGTCGCACTGTGGCGCGGGCCGTGCTGCGGGCGCCGTGCGGCCGCGGTGCGCGTACGCCCCGTGCGGGGCCCGTTCACCACCCCGCGACCACTGCCGCAGATCCCGCACCTTCCCGATCCAGTCCATGAGCGCGACTGTAACGGCGCGCACTGACACCGGCGCGGGACGGAGGGGGCCGTGGACCGGTGTACGGATAGGCCGGTTGGCCGTCACAGATTCTCGAAGGGCGGAATGACGCGGACAACGATGATCAACTGATCCCTGGGAGCGACGAGGAAATAGAACCAGCCGCCTGCCGCGTCCATGCGGCGCAGGCCGCCAGGGCGAGGGCCGTTGCCGAGGCTGGTGATGTCCACGCCCGTCGCCGCCAGTTCGGTGAGCTGACGCGTGAGGCGTTCCACCTCGCCGACGATCTCGTCCGGCACCCCCGCGGTGACGTGCTCGTCATCCGGGTCGTACTCCCACCGCCACTCTCCGATCACCGCCGTGGCCAGCCGAGAGCGGCGTGCGCTTCGTCCAGGATGTGACCGATCCCGGACGCCGCCTGCCGTGCTTGCGAGGCGTCGCCCTCGTCGGCGAGAGCCTCCAGTTCCCGGAAGCGTTCCGCCAACTGAGGCTGGCGGTGGATGTGCACATAGACCGCCCACTGGGCGATGAACCGCTGGAGGGGAGCGAGATCGGACCCCTGCCGTGACTGGTCGGCGGCCAGGTCCAGCTCGCGCGTGAACGCGGGCAGCGCGGCTGGGGCGATCTGTGCGACGGCCTCACGCAGCGCTGTGACAGAAGCGGGCGGCTGGGGGATCAGGGGCCGTCTGGCGGCGGAGGTGGTCATGGCTTCTCCCATGGGCGGGATTCTGCTCGCGGCGCCCAGCGTAGCGAGTGGGGAACATGTGCCACCGCCCGAACGAGTGAGGCAGCCGCGAGCACCGACCGTCTCTGTCGGCCGCGTCAGCCGTCCGCAGGGGCGATGCCCACCGGGCAGCTCACGCCCGTGCCGCCGATGCCGCAGTAGCCGCCCGGATTCTTGTCCAGGTACTGCTGGTGGTAGCCCTCGGCCGGGTAGAAGGCGCGGTCGTCGGCCGGGAGGATCTCCGTGGTGATCGTGCCGTGGCCCGAGCCGGTGAGGACCTGCTGGTAGGCGTCGCGGGACGCCTCGGCCGCCGACTGCTGGGCGGGGGAGTGGGTGTAGACGGCGGAGCGGTACTGGGTGCCGACGTCGTTGCCCTGGCGGAAGCCCTGCGTCGGGTCGTGGGACTCCCAGAAGAGCTTGAGGAGCGCTTCGTAGCTCGTCCTCGACGGGTCGAAGACGACGCGGACGGCCTCGGTGTGGCCGGTGAGCCCGGAGCAGACCTCCTCGTAGGAGGGGTTGGGCGTCGAGCCGCCCTGGTAGCCGACGAGCGTCGTGAAGACGCCGTCCGCCTGCCAGAAGACGCGCTCGGCGCCCCAGAAGCAGCCCATGCCGAAGTCGGCCGTCTCCAGACCCTCCGGGTAGGGGCCCAGCAGCGGGGTGCCGAGGACCGTGTGCCGTTCCGGGACCGTGAAATCGGGTTCCGGGCGGCCCTTGAGCGCTTCGTCGGGGGTCGGGATGTGGTTCTTGTGGCGGCCGAACAGCATGGGTCGCTCCTGTTCGTGCTTCGTGTGTACGGCGTGGGCCGCCGTACCGCTGGTCAGGTGTGACGGGTGCCGGAGCCCGGCTCAGGCTTGTCCCGCTCAGGCTTGTCCCGCTCCGGCTCGGTGGCCTTGGCCTCGGCCTCGGCGGTGGCGGTCGCCGTGGAGGTGGACGTGGACGTGGCGGTGGACGTCGCGGCGGCGCCCTCCGCCGCCGCGGGCGCCGGCACCTTCGCCCCGCCCGCCGCCGCGGCCGGTTCCTCGAAGTCCACCCTGTTCATGTGCCGGTTCATCGACTTCATCAGCATCCACACCGCGACGCCGATGACGGCGAAGACGAGAAAGCCGAGGACACCGGGCGTCACCTTGTTCTCGTCCAGCTCCTTCGCCAGGGGGACGAGCTGGACCATGGTCGTCTGCGTCGCGCTCATGACGTCAATTCTCCCGGATGCCCGCGAAGAGGTCATCCTCGGGGAGCGAGGTGGCCACGAGGGACTTCGCCAGCTCGTACTCCTCCGTCGGCCAGACCTCCCGCTGGATGTCCATCGGGACGCGGAACCAGCCACCGTCGGGGTCGATCTGTGTGGCGTGGGCGATCAGTGCCTTGTCGCGGATCTCGAAGAACTCCCCGCACGGGATGTACGTCGTCAGGCTGCGCTCGCGGCCCATCTTCTCCCAGCGCTTGAGCCACTCCCCGTAGGGCGACTCCAGCCCGCGCGCCAGCAGCGCCTCGTGCAGCGCCTCGGTGCGCTGACGGTTGAAGCCCTGGTTGTAGTAGACCTTCAGCGGCTGCCAGACGGGACCGGCCTCCGGGTACTTCTCGGGGTCGCCCGCCGCCTCGAAGGCCGCCATCGTGATCTTGTGGGTCATGATGTGGTCCGGGTGCGGGTAACCGCCGTTCTCGTCGTAGGTGGTGATCACCTGCGGCCTGAACTCACGGATCAGCTTCACCAGCCGCCCCGCCGCCTCGTCCACGTCCTGGACCGCGAAGCAGTCCTCGGGGAGCGGGGGCAGCGGATCGCCCTCGGGCAGGCCCGAGTCGACGAAGCCGAGCCACGCCTGCTTGACCCCGAGGATCTCGCGGGCCTCGTCCATCTCTTTCTTGCGGACCTCGTGAATGTGCTCCTCGACATATTTGTCGCCCTGGAGCTTCGGGTTGAGGATGGAGCCGCGCTCGCCTCCCGTGCAGGTCGCGACCAGCACGTCCACCCCCTCGGACACGTACTTCGCCATGGTCGCCGCGCCCTTGCTCGACTCGTCGTCGGGGTGGGCGTGCACGGCCATCAGTCGCATCTGCTCAGTCAAGACTCGTTCCTCGTCAACTCGTCACGGCCCCGGTGTCCGGGCTACGCGGGCGGCTTCTATAGTGACTGAATCGGCACCCTGATGTATTCCCGACCACCCCTTGGAGAGGACCGGCGATGGCTGACCAGGAGCCTCCCGAGGGGCGTTACGGGCGGTACGGGCGCTCGGGTGACGACGATGACGCGCGCACCGACCGCAAGTTGAAGATCATCGGCGGGGTGCTGGGCGTCGCGATGCTCGGGCTCATCGGCTGGATCGGTGTCTCGTACGTCTCGGGGCAGGACGTCAGCGGCGAGTTGATCAAGTTCAAGGTCGTCTCGGACACTGCCGTCGAGGCCCATCTGGAGGTCCGCAAGGACGCCGGTGCGGCAGGCGTGTGCACGCTGCGCACCCAGGAGGAGAGCGGCGCCGAGGTCGGCCGCAAGGACGTCCGGATCGGCGCGGGCGAGGACCGTCTCGACACGGTCGTCACGATCCGCACCACCAAGCCCGCGACCAGCGCCGAGCTGGTCGGATGCCAGTCGACGGCGCGTGGCTGACCAGTTACAGCCTGGTCCGACCTTCTTCCCTTTTCCGCCGGAATTGTTAGGCTCGTAGTTTCCGCCCGCCCATCAAGGCGCAGCCTCATGGGCAGGGCGTTGTTTATATTCCCAGTACCGACGAGGAGCACCTGTGACCCAGACCAGCGACAACGTCACCTGGCTGACCCAGGAGGCGTACAACCAGCTCAGGGCCGAGCTGGATTACCTGTCGGGTCCTGCACGCACCGAGATCTCCAAGAAGATCGAGGCGGCTCGCGAAGAGGGTGACCTCCGCGAGAACGGCGGGTACCACGCGGCCAAGGAGGAGCAGGGCAAGCAGGAGCTGCGTGTGCGGCAGCTCCAGCAACTGCTGGAGTCGGCGAAGGTCGGAGAGGCCCCGGCCGACACCGGTGTGGTGGCCCCCGGCATGGTCGTGACGATCGCGTTCGACGGTGACGAGGACGACACCCTCACCTTCCTGCTCGCCTCGCGCGAGTACGCGAGCACGGACGTCGAGACGTACTCGCCGCAGTCGCCGCTCGGCAGCGGTGTGAACGGCAAGAAGGTCGGTGCGGACGCGGAGTACGAGCTGCCCAACGGCAAGATGGCGTCGGTCAAGATCATGGATGCCAAGCCCTACCAGGGCTGAGCGACACCCCCTTCGGCCCCTTCGCGGGCCTCTTTCACGCCACGTGTGCCACGCACACCATGTGCGCCTCGCACACCATGAGGGGTCCCGGCTTCCGGCCGGGGCCCCTCAGTGCGTGTGCCCGGGCGCGTGGCGCGTGTGCCCGGGTGCGCGTACGCGTCAGGAGGCCGCCTTGTACTTGCGGACCGCCAGCGTCCGGAACAGCGCGATGATCAGGACGGACCAGATCACCGAGGCCAGGACGGGGTGCTGCATGGGCCAGGCGTCCGGCACGGGATAGCCCGGCGGTATGTTGCCGAACAGCTCGCGGCACGCCTGGACCGTCGCGCTGAACGGGTTCCACTCGGCGATGTGCCGCAGGAACGTCGGCATGTTCTGGGACGGCACGAACGCGTTCGAGATGAACGTGAGCGGGAAGAGCCAGATGAGCCCGCCCGAGGTGGCCGCCTCCGGCGTCCGCACGGTCAGGCCGATGAGGGCGCCGATCCACGAGAACGCGTAGCCGAGCAGGAGCAGCAGGCCGAAGCCCGCGAGCACCTTGCCGAAGTTCTCATGGGTGCGCCAGCCGACGAGCAGCGCGACGATCGCCAGCACGACGAGGGTCAGGGCCGTCTGCGCCAGATCGGCGAGGGTGCGTCCGGTGAGGACCGCGCCCCGTGCCATGGGCAGGGAGCGGAAGCGGTCGATGAGGCCCTTGTGCATGTCGTCGGCAATGCCCGCGCCCGCGCCCGCCGTGGCGAACGTGACCGTCTGGGCGAAGATGCCCGCCATCAGGAACTCGCGGTATCCGGAGGAGCTGAGGCCCGAGCCGGGGACGCTGATGGAGCCGCCGAAGACATAGCTGAACAGCACCACGAACATGACCGGTTGAATGACCCCGAAGAGGACCATTTCGGGGATCCGGGTCATGCGGATCGCGTTCCTGCGGGCGATGACCAGGGAATCGCTCACACTGCTCACTTCGCCTGCTCCTTCTTCCGCTGCTGCTTCTTGGCCTTCTTCTTGCCGCCCCGCGTGGCCCCGGCGGCCCCCGCCGCCGCCGCGGTCCCGTCTTCGCCCTCGCCGTTCTCGCCGTTCGGCGCCTTGTCCTCCTCGGCAGCGTGGCCGGTGAGGGAGATGAAGACGTCGTCGAGGGTGGGGCGGCGGAGGCCGATGTCGTCGATCTCGACGCCTCGCGTGTCCAGTTCGCGGATGACCTCGGCGAGGAGCTTGGCGCCGCCGGTGACCGGGACCGTCAGCTTGCGGGTGTGGGGCTCGACGGCGACGGCGTCCTTGCCGGGGCCGTGCAGGCTGTGGCGGTCCAGGACGGCGCGGGCCGTGTCGATGTCCTCGCGCTCGTGCGCGACGACCTCGATGCGCTCGCCGCCCGTCTGGGCCTTGAGCTGGTCCGAGGTGCCGCGTGCGATGACCCTGCCGTGGTCGACGACGGCGATGTCGTGGGCGAGGCGGTCGGCCTCCTCCAGATACTGCGTGGTGAGCAGCAGCGTGGTGCCACCGGAGACCAGTTCCTCGATGACCTCCCACAACTGCTGTCTGTTGCGCGGGTCCAGGCCCGTGGTCGGCTCGTCCATGAACATGACGGGCGGGCTGACGACGAGCGCGGCGGCGAGGTCGAGACGGCGGCGCATGCCGCCGGAGTAGGTCTTGGCGGTGCGGTCGGCGGCGTCGGCGAGGTTGAAGCGCTCCAGCAGCTCCACAGCGCGTTTCTTCGCGGCCCGCGCGGACATCTGATAGAGCTGCCCGACCATCTGGAGGTTCTCGCGGCCGGTCAGATACTCGTCGACGGCGGCGAACTGGCCGGAGAGGCCGATGGAGCGGCGCACTTCCGTCGGCTGCTTGAGGACGTCTATCCCGGCGACGACGGCCTTGCCGCTGTCGGGCTGGAGGAGAGTGGTGAGCACGCGCACCGCGGTGGTCTTGCCCGCGCCGTTCGGCCCGAGCAGGCCGAGCACGGTGCCTTCGGGTACATCGAGATCGACACCGTCCAGTGCCCTTACGTCGCCGAAGGTCTTCACCAGACCCTCGGCGTAAATGGCGCCTGGCATACAAGGACTCCCAGTGTTGTGGAGTGGCATCAGGTGAAATTTTAGGCTTGCCGGGAATATCCGGCATGCGAAAGGGGTGCGGCCCCAGTGGGGCAGCAGTATGTGGTGACGCGATGTATCGCGTCAAGGGATTCACGACAGTCGCGAATCCTCGGAAGCGAACGCCCGGGCGTGAACGCTCGGACGCGGGGGCTCCGGCGCCGGGCCGCCGCCCCGCCTACGCGGGGCGTCCCATGGCGGCTCAGCTCATCACCGTGTACCCCGCGGCACGCAGTGACGAGGCGACCTCGACGCAGTGCTCCGGTCCCTTGGTCTCCAAGTGCAGCTCCACCTCCGCCTCGTCGAGCCCGAGCCGCGGGTCGGTCCGTACATGGCTCACATCGAGGACGTTAGCGTCGGCCACTGACAATTCCCCGAGAAGCGCCGCCAGCGCCCCCGGCCGGTCCGTCAGCCGCAGCCGCAGCGACAGATAGCGGCCCGCCGCTGCCATGCCGTGCCGCAGCGTCCGCTGCATGACCAGCGGATCGACGTTCCCCCCGGAGAGCACGGCGACGACCGGACCCTCGAAAGCCCCCGGCTCGGCCAGCAGCGCGGCGACCGGGCTCGCGCCCGCCGGTTCCACGACGAGCTTCGCCCGCTCCAAGCACAGCAACAGCGCGCTGGACAGGGCGTCTTCGGACACCGTACGGACCTCGTCCACAAGGTCGCCAACGATTTTGAACGGCACGTCCCCGGGGCGTCCGACCTTGATGCCGTCGGCCATCGTCGAGACCGAGTCCAGCGCGACGGGCCTGCCCGCGGCCAGCGAGGGGGGATACGCGGCGGCACCCTCCGCCTGCACGCCGACGATCCGCACGTCGGGCCGCAGCGCCTTCACCGCGACCGCGATCCCGGCCGCGAGCCCGCCGCCGCCGATGCCGACGACGATGGTGCGCACCTCGGGGCACTGCTCCAGGAGCTCCAGGCCGAGGGTGCCCTGGCCCGCCACCACGTCGGGGTGGTCGAAGGGGTGGATGAAGACGGCGCCCGTCTCCCGCGCGTACTCCTGCGCCGCGCGCAGCGTCTCGTCGACGACCTGGCCGTGGAGGCGTACGCGCGCGCCGTAGTCCCGCGTCGCCGCGATCTTCGGCAGCGGGGCGCCCTGCGGCATGAACACGGTGGAGCGGACCCCGAGCAAGGTGGCCGCCAGCGCGACGCCCTGCGCGTGGTTGCCCGCGCTCGCCGCCACCACGCCCCGCGCGCGCTCGGACGCCGTGAGCCCCGCGATGCGCACATACGCGCCGCGCAGCTTGAAGGAGCCCGTGCGCTGGAGGTTCTCGCATTTGAGGTGGACGGGGGAGCCGACCAGGGAGGTGAGGTGGCGGCTGCCTTCCAGCGCGGTCATCCGGGCGACCCCGGAGAGCGTCTTCTGCGCGGTGCGCACGTCGTCGACCGAGACGGATGCGGCGACGGCGGGGGCGGCAGAGGTGGCGGGGGCGGAGGAGGCGGAGGTGGCGAGGGCGGGGGTGGTGCCCTCGGTGGGACTCGGGACCATGGCACCAGTCTGGCAGTACGGCGTACGGGAGGCGCGCGCAGCCTCTTGCTCGTCATCGGTTCGTGCAGTGGCGGTACGGGCGGGGGAGCGGGCGCGTACTCTGTGCCCCACACACATTGGTGTAGCGATGTGGAACCCTGGAACTCTTCGATCTTTCCCAAGACTTCCCAAAGAAGCGAGCATCCCGGCCATGCCCACGCACCCGGACATGACGACAGACATCATGACAAACGACGCCGAAGCAGACGCCGAAATCGACGTTGACGCCGGAGTCGGCGCCGCGCACCCGGCCGCGTCCCAGGCCCCCGAGCGCGGCACGGCCGCGACGGGCGAGGAGCACGCGGGCGGCCCCGTCCTCGACGCGATGCAGCACCAGGTCGCGGTCTTCGCGAGGCGTGCCGAGCAGACCCGCCTCGGCGGGGTCGGCCAGGCCCGCAACTCCATGGACCGCGCGGCGTATCTGCTCCTCAACAGGCTCGACCAGGAAGGCCCGATGGGCGTCAAGGCGCTCGCGGCCGGGATGGGCATCGACTCCTCCACCGTCACCCGCCAGGTCGCGCCCCTGGTCGACTCGGGCCTGGTCAAGCGCACCTCGCACCCCGAGGACGGCCGCGCCGTCGTCCTCCAGCTCTCGCCCCGTGGCGCGGTCCGTCTGGAGCAGGTGCGCGCCTCGCGGCGCGATCTGATGGCGCTGCTGACGGAGGAGTGGAGCGAGGAGGAGCGGGAGTCCTTCTGCACCCTGCTCACCCGCTTCAACACCTCGCTGCTGGGCATCCACCCGTCGACCACCCCGGGTACGCCCGCCTCTTGATTTGATCAGCGCGCCTGCCGTCCTATGGGCGGAGGAGGCGCGCAGTGCGAGAGCGGCGGGCACGACAAGAGCGCCGCCGAGCCCGGGAGTTCGAGGCATTCGTCGCGGGTGCGGCAGGCCGGCTGCTGCGTGCCGCCACGCTGCTCACGGGCGAGCCCTCCGGGGCCGCGCCCGAGGCGGAGCGGCTGCTCGTCGCCGCGCTCGCGCACACGTACGCGGACTGGGACCGCCTCCGTGGCGAGGACCCGTACGACCGCACCCGTCAGGAACTCGCCGCCCGCTTCGCGCACGGCGCCTGGCGCTACCGACGCGCGCGCGGCGGCCTCCTCGGTGTGCTGCCCCCGCAGGAGCGCCTCGTCGTGGTGCTCAGGCTGCACGAGGGCGTGGCGGAGGAGCAGACGGCGGCAGGGCTCGGGCTTCCCGTGGAGCGGGTGCGGGTGCTGTGCACGCGGGGGATGGCGACGCTGCTGAGCGGCCGGCCGGCGGCGGGCGCTGGACCTGGCGACGGCACGGTGCGGAGGCGTCCGCCCGACCGGGGGCCCGGGGCGGACGGGGCCGGGGGCGCCGCCGAGGAGCGTGGGCACGGCGCCGGACGTGATGTGGAGGGCGTGGCATGAGGCTGCCCGACCGCAAGGAGACCGAGGTACGGCGGCTGCTCGACGGCGGCCCGCTGCCGGTGCCGCCAGACCTGGCCGAGCGCGCCCTCGTCCGGGGCGAGCGCCTGCTGCGGCGGCGGCAGGTGGTGCTGCTCGTGACGTGGGCTGTGCTGCTGGGCGCGCTGCTCGCCTTCACCTTCTGGGCGCTGCTGGCCGAGCCCTGGACGGCCCCTCCCTCGCGCACGACGCCGCCGCTGGGCTGGTGACGGGCGGTACGGGTACGGGCTCGGTGACGGGTGGGCCGCCCGTACGGGGTCGTTCCGTACGGGCAGCCGTCAGGCCGGGTCCGTCACCGGATCCGTCAGGCCAGGGCCTGGGACAGGTCCGTCAGGAGGTCGTCGGCCGATTCGAGGCCGACGGAGAGGCGGACCAGGTCGGCCGGGACCTCCAGGGCCGAGCCGGCGGCCGAGGCGTGCGTCATCCGGCCCGGGTGCTCGATCAGGGACTCGACGCCGCCCAGCGACTCGCCCAGCGTGAAGAGCTCGGCGTTGTCGCAGACGCGCACCGCCGCTTCCTCGCCCGCCGAGACGCGGAAGGAGACCATGCCGCCGAAGGCCCGCATCTGCTTGGCCGCCGTCTCGTGGCCCGGGTGCGAAGGCAGGCCCGGGTAGTAGACCTGGGACACCTTCGGGTGGGCCCGCAGCATCTCGGCGACGCGGGTCGCGTTCGCGCTGTGCCGGTCCATCCGTACCGCCAGGGTCTTGATGCCGCGCAGCACCAGCCAGGCGTCGAAGGGCCCCGCGACCGCGCCCATGGCGTTCTGGTGGAAGGCGATGTCGGAGGCCAGCGCCTCGTCGTTCACGACGAGGGCGCCGCCCACCACGTCCGAGTGGCCGCCCATGTACTTCGTCGTCGAGTGGACGACGACGTCGGCGCCCAGTGCGAGTGGCTGCTGGAGGTAGGGGCTCGCGAAGGTGTTGTCCACCACGAGGCGGGCCCCGGCCTCGCGGGCGACGTCCGCGACGGCGGCGATGTCGGTGATGCCCAGCAGCGGGTTGGAGGGGGTCTCGACCCAGACGGCCTTCGTACGGTCGCGGAGCGCGGCCCGTACGGCGGCGGGGTCGGCGGAGTCGGCGACGGACCACTCGACGCCCCACCGCTCGGCGACCTTGGCGAAGAGGCGGAAGGTGCCGCCGTACGCGTCGTTCGGGATGACCACGTGGTCACCGGGGACGAGCAGCGTACGCAGGAGGCAGTCCTCGGCGGCCATGCCGGAGGCGAAGGCGAACCCGCGCCGCCCGCCCTCCAGCGCGGCCAGGTTCTCTTCCAGGGCTGTGCGTGTCGGGTTCGCCGAGCGGCTGTACTCGTAGCCGCCGCGCAGCCCGCCTACCCCGTCCTGTTTGTAGGTGGACACCTGGTAGATGGGCGGTACGACCGCGCCTGTCGCGGGATCGGCCGCCTGACCGGCGTGGATCGCGAGGGTTTCGAAGTTCTCGAAGCTCTGGTGGCTCATGGGCCCGAGACTAATGCGCCGTACGGTGGAGACAGGCCGCGCGCGTCCGATCCGCGCCGCCGTCGTACGCGGGCGGGGCACGGGGCACGTGTGCGCCCCCGTATCCGTTCCCTCTACGTCCCCGTATACGGCCCCGTAAACGTCCGCTTCCGTCCCGTATCCGCCCGTACAGCGCCCCCATCAGGGAGAACCACCGTCATGGAAGCCCTCCTTCTGCTGATCGTTCTCGCCGCAGTCGTCGGTGTCGTGATCGTTCCGGCCATGCGCCGCCGCAGGCTCCAGCGGGAGGGATCGCGGGGCCTGCTCCAGGCGTCCGACCCGACCTCGGGTCACGGCTTCGTGCCCGTCGAGCAGCTCGACGTACGGCTGCCGGGGCCCGACCGCGAGCTGGTCGACGCGCTGGAGGAGACCCAGCGGTCCCAGGACTGGCAGCCGGTCGCGCGGCTCCTCGCCTTCACCGGGGACGAGTGGGAGCTGCGCTGGCAGCGGGTGCAGTCGCTGGCGGGGGCCGCCGCGATGGAGCTGGCGCAGTCGCGGGCGGCGGGCGGCGGCACAGGTGACGCGGGTGCGGGCGGCGGTGTCTCGTTCAGCAAGGGCCCCGGTGTGCGGGACGCGCGCTGGCTGCGCGAGTGGCGTACGCGGGAGCCCCAGGACCCGGGCGGCGCGCAGGTGTACGCGCAGTTCCTGGTGTGGCAGGCGCTGGCCGACCCCTCCTCGGCCGACCACCGCATCGTCCTGGAGGAGGCCCGCAACGTCTGCCACGAGGCGGCGGCCCTCGCCCCCGCCGACCCGACCCCCTTCATCACCGAGCTGTTCATCGCCCGGCACCTGAGCTACCGGCGGGCCGACTTCGAGTCGCTGTGGTCCACGGTCCGGCGCCACGCGCCGCACCACATGGGCGCGCACCTGGCCGCGCTGCCCTACTGGTCGGCGAAGTGGAGCGGGTCCCGGGCCGACGCGGACGCCTTCGCGCAGACCGCCGCGGCGCAGGCGCCCGAGGGCACGCTGCTGCCCGCGCTGCCGCTGTTCGCGATGTACGAGCACCTGCCCGAGGTCAACATGGTGCGCGGCCTCTACCAGAGTGCGGAGATCGAGCGGGCCATCGAGGCGGCGGAGTTCGCCGTCGACCAGGTCGAGGACGACCACCCCGTACGGCCGCACGTCCTGCACCTGCTGGTCTGCTTCCTGGTGCGCGCCGAGCGGTACCAGGAGGCGATGGAGGCGCTGCACGCCGTCGACGGGTATGTGGGCGCGCTGCCGTGGGTGGACTCGGGCAGCCCGGCGGCGGAGTACGCGGCGTACCGGGCGCTGGCGGTCGCGGGCTGGGAGGCGACGGGCGGGGCGCCGGCGCAGCAGCCCCCGGCGTTCTGACCGCGCCCCCGCGCCCCTCGGTGCGCGGGTGGCGCTTTCGCGGCGCGGAAATGTGAGTGCACCGAGAGACGGGCACGCCGCGCGCACGGTCGGTCTTGCATGGCGTGAAGCCGGGTACACGCTGCGGGCCGGGCGCATTTATGCGCCCGTGAGGGCCGGTCTCGCTGGTCGCACGCGTCTCATCGGTGCCGTCGATCTCGCCGGTCTCATCGGTCTCATCGGTCCGCAGGCGGTCTGTGCCGGTCTGTGGCCGATCCGTGGCCGGTCCGTGGCTGTGCGGAGGGGTACGTGTCGAAGGTTCCCAACAGGGCGCTGCGGCAGCTCGTCGACGAGGCGGGGTGGGGGGCGGCCCAGGTCTCCCGCGCCGTGCGGCGCGTGGCCGCCGAGCACGACAAGCACAGCGGGGAGTTCACCTGCGACCCCTCCACCGTATCCCGGTGGTTCGGCGGCACCCAGCCTCATCCGCAGGCCGCGACGTACCTGCTCGAAGCGCTCTCCCGCAGGCTCCGGCGACCCGTCACCGCGCGCGAGGCGGGGCTGACCCGCGCGCCGGCGCCCGTACTCGACCTCTCCTGGGGGAGTGACCCCCTGCGGAAGCTCTCCTGGCTCACGAGCGCGGAACTCGACGCCGAGCAGCGCCGTCTACTGAGTTCCGGAACATTCAGCTACGCCGCGCTCGACCCCTCCACCGCATGTGCCCCACGCCTGGCACACCGAGGGGCCCGAGAGACCCGAGGGGACCGGACAGCTGGGGAACGCGAGCGCCGGGGCGCCGGACAGGCGGCGGTGGAGCAGCTCGACGCCATGACGCGGATGTACGCCGCTGCGGTCGCCCAGCACGGCGGCCCCCCTGTCCGCAGCTCGCTCGCCGCCTACCTCGCGCACACCGCGACGCCCTTGCTCAGGACATGGTCGGCGACGGAAGCGCACCCTCGGCTCATGGCTGCGACGGCGCAGCTCGTCCTGCTGCTCGGGAACACTTGCGTCGACGGGGGAGACGACGCGTCGGCGCAGCACTACCACCACACGGCGGCCCGTCTCGCGGACGACGCCGACGACGAGACCACCCTCGCGATCGCTCTGCGCACCATGGCCAGCCACGCCCACGACCTCGGTCACCACACGCCCGAGGTGCTGCACCTGGCAGAACACGCCACCCGCATGGCCCGGCACGCCCCGCCTCCGGCCAGGGCCTACACCCTGACCCAGCTCGCGGTCATGCAGGCCCACCACGACCGCCGAAGCGCCCTGGCCACCTTCACCCGTGCGGAACGCCTCTACACCAGCACGGCGCCCTCGGGCCCGTTCACCAGCTATCCCATAGGCGGACTGCATTACCAGCGCGCCGAGATGCTCGCCACGATCGGGGATTCCCGGGGTGCCACCCGTGCGCTGCTCGCCTCACTGGGCAACCGCGCCTCCGAGGAACGTCTGGCCTCCGCGCTCACTCGGGCCCGCCTCGGTGAAACCCTGTTCCGGCTGGGCCAGCTCGACCGTGCGCTCACGCACTGGCAAGCCTTCTGCGACCTCTCCCCGGCCCTTTACTCCGCTCGCGTCGTCCATCGCCTGCATCTGATGCGACGCCTTCTCGCTCCACACCGGAACCATCCGACCGCCGTCGAACTCCTCACCCGCGCTCCCGCGTTCCCGCCCTCATCACTCGTCGCCACTTTGCCTGACTCCTGACCCCTGATACCTGTGGAATCCTGCGGTATTTCACAACTTCACAAGTATGCAGTGCGTGCACGCGGCGGGCCCTCAGAAGGCATTCCCACGCCGCCGACCGGAACGTCTAATGGCTGCTGAGATCGCCCCCGGATCGGACGGTTGGTGGCAATGGGACGGCTTGGACGAGGGAAAAGCGGGACGACAGAAAGGGCGGCGGCGCCGGGTCCGCTGATGCAGCTCGCCAGTTCGTTCTGGGCGTTCAAGACCCTGGCCGCCGCGGTGGAGCTGGAACTCTTCACCTTTCTGCGTGACGGTCGGCAGGCCACGGTCAAGGAAGTCGCCGAGGAACTGGGCATTCACGGGCGGCCCGCCGACATGTTCCTCGCTGCGTGCGCGTCGCTGGGACTCCTCGAAAAGGAGGGCGACGGATACCGGAACTCCGCTGTGGCGGAGGAGTTACTCGTGGCGGGACGGCCGAGGTTCTTCGGCGGCTACGTACGGTTTCTGAGTCACCGGGAGTATCCGGCGTGGCACGACCTGACCACCGCGTTGCGCGAGAACCGGCCGCTGACCTGGGACCCGGAAAACCAGGAGTCGATCTTCTCGGCCGAGGACCCGGTGATGATGGAGCTTTTCTGGGAGGCGATGCACTCCCTCTCCACCTCGACCGCGCAGGTCCTCGCCGGCACATACGACTTCGGCGGGCACCGGAGACTGCTGGATATCGGCGGCGGTTCCGGCGCCTTTCCCCTGGAAGTGTGCGCCACGTACCCCGGTCTCTCCGCCACCGTTTTCGACCTCCCCCATGTGTGCCCCATCGCCGCGGAGAAGATCCGGCAGGCCGGGCTGGACGGTGCGATCGACACTGTGGCCGGGGATTTCCTGGCCGACGAACCCTTGCCTGCCGGGCACGATGTCGCCGTGCTCAGCATGATCCTGCACGACTGGGACGAGAGCACCGGACGAGCCCTGCTCCGGAAATGCTGGGAGGCGCTGGAACCCGGCGGCGTCGTCCTCGTCGTCGAGTGGCTGCTCAATCCGGAGCGCACCGGGCCGCCCGCCGCGGCTCTGATGGGTATGAACATGATCGTCGAGACCGTGGGCGGCCAGAACTACTCGGAGGCGGAGTACGCGGACTGGCTGACGGACGCCGGATTCCGCGAGGCGCGGGTGATGCGTTTTGACGCCATGGGCGCCAACGGGGCGATGGTGGCCCGTAAGCCGAGATGACCGGAATCCGGCTTGCTGCGGTCTGCTCCGGCCCTTTCTGACCTGCCCCGGCCCGCCCTGGCCTTTTCTGGCCTGCCCCGGTCTCAGGCTCACCGCGAATTCCCCCCTCTCCTGAAAGTGGTATGCCATGAACGCACTCCCGATCGCCGACACCTTCGCTTCCCGTGAGCCCGCTGAACTCCCGTCGCTGCACGAAGCCTCGCAGCCGACACTGACCAACGACCGGCTTGCACTGCTGCTGATGGGGCACGCGGCATTCCAGTATCTGCACGTGTCCTGCGAACTCGGCCTTTTCGAGCTGCTCGTCCGGCGTCCGGCGCTGGACCGTGCGGAAATCAAGAGGGAACTGGGGCTCGCCGACCGGGCGATGGACATTCTTCTGCTGGGGACGACGTCCCTCGGCCTGCTGACCAAGCGTGATGAGCGCTACACCGTCACACCCCTGATCACGGAAATCGTCGAGAACGGCCAGTGGAAGCACTTCACCGATGTGGTCGCCTTCGAGCACGAGATCGTGTCCGAGGGGCAGCGGGATCTCCTCGGCTCGCTGCGGAGCAACACCAACGAGGGAATCCGCCGTATCCCGGGTGAGGGGAACAGCCTCTACCGGCGGCTCGCGGAGAACCCGCGGCTCCAGGAGGTCTTCTACCGCTATATGCGTTCCTGGTCGGAGCTGGCCCACGAGCACCTGGCCAAGATCAATCTCGGAGGAGCCCGCACACTGCTGGACTGCGGTGGCGGTGACGCGGTCAACGCCCTCGCCCTCGCCGCCATGCATCCGGAACTCCAGGTGACGATCCTGGAAATCCCGGAGGCCGCCCCCTACGCGGCGGCGGCCGTCGCGGAGTCGCCCCACTCCGACCGCGTCAGCGTCCACGAATGCGACATGTTCACAGCGGACTGGCCCACGGGGGCCGACTGCGTCCTCTTCGCCCACCAACTGGTCATCTGGACACTGGAGGAGAACGTCACCCTGCTGTCCAAAGCGTATGACGCGCTGGCGGACGGGGGGCAGTTGGTGATCCTCAACTCCATGTCGCACGATGAGGGCGACGGACCGCTGTTCGCCGCGCTCGACAGCGCCTATTTCGCGTCGATGCCTGCCGAAGGCGGCATGATCTACTCCTGGGCGCAGCACGAACAGTGCCTGCGCGCTGCCGGGTTCACCGAGATGCGCCGTGTCTCAGGCGACGGCTGGACCCCGCACGGCGTCATCGTCGCGACGAAGCGACAGCGACAGGCCGGGCCCCGGCCATGACAGCCACACCGCACAGTCCCGGTCGCGCCGGACCCGCGCGGAGTTCCGGTGTCCGGGAGCCGGGGAGGCTCAGGGCGATGGTGCGGCTCGGGCGGGTGAAGTTCCTGTTACAGAGTTCCAGCGTGGTGGGGGCCGGGACCGCCGTCGCGGTGGCGGCGTCCGGCGGGTTCAGCCCGCGTATGTATCTGCTGGTTCTGCTGTTCGCCTGGCTGGGTCATCTCATGACCCACTACTGCAACGAGTTCTTCGATCTGGACGCCGACCGCGCGAACCCGTCACCCACCTCCTGGACGGGCGGCAGCCGAGTCCTCGTCGACGGGCTCCTGCCCCCGCGGGTCAGCCTGTCCGCTGCCTTCGTCCTGCTGTTCTGCGCCCTGTGCACGGCGATGGCCCTGCCCACGGCCGGGCAGCGCCTCGTCGCGGTCGCCGTCCTCGCCGTGTCCTGGTTCTACACGGCCCCGCCTGTACGGCTGAACTACCGCGCACTCGGTGAGGTCGCGTGCGCGACCGTCCTCTACGCACTCGTACCGCTCCTGGCCTTCCTGGCCCAGTCCACGCCCGTCACCCCGGAGCTGTTCGCCTACCTCGGCGTCGTCTTCGCGCTTCAACTGCTGCGCTGCCTGATCATGAACCTGCCCGACATCCCAGGCGATCAGCGGGTCGGCAAGACCACGCTGGCCGGTGTGCTCGGCCCGTCGAACGTCACCCGTGCCTACGCCGGAGGGAACGCGCTCGTCTACGCGGCCGTCGCGGTGGTCACCGTGACCGGCACGCTGCCCCCGGTCACGGGCGGAGCGCTGCTGGCGACGCTGCCGATCCCCGTCTGGGTGGCGTCGCGCCTGCGCACCGGGGTCCTCGGCGATCAGCGCGGTGCCGAACTGGTCACGTTCTGGTCCTCCATGCTCCTGCCCGCCACGTCCTGCGCGGTGATCGTCGGCATGACCGTCACCGCGTTCCTCGGCCGGGGGGCTCCGGGGCCGTGGCTCGTGGTGGCGACGGCGACGATCGCGCTGTTCGGCGCGTGGCTGGCCCGGACCGTACCGGCGACCGTCGGGCGGTCTCGCCGGGCGACCCGCCGGGACCGTCGGTCCGCGACGGGGGTGGGCGCGACGTGATCGTCAACGTGGCCCACCCGTACAGCACTCCGCGCCCTGCCGTGCGCAGCACCCGGCGCCTTGCCGTGCGCAGCGCCTCGCGCCGCATCTGGCGTCGCACCGGTGCCGACTGGCCCGGCGGTGATCCGATGCCCGCACACGGCGTGCCGACCGAGGGCTACCTGTGGCGGTTCACCCTCCCCGGCCGGCGCCAGGTCGTCACCGTCGGCTGCACGGTGAACCGAGACAGGCACGGCACCTGGTCCTCCGTCGTGCTGGCCAGGGAGCCGGGTGCCCTGCTGCGCCACGCGACCACGCAGGGCGGCCACGCGGACCCGGACGCCTTCGCCGTGTCGGCCGGTGACCTGCTGAGCTACCGCGATGGGCACCTGTCCGTGGCGTTCCCGGACGCCCGCCTGGACGCGCACATCAGCCCGACCGTGACCTGGCCGCGCGCGGCGCCGCCCCCCAACGGCGTCGCAGCGCTGCTTCCCCTGCTGCGCACCTACTGGCACCCCTACCTGCTGCAAGGCCGGGTCAGCGGACAGTTGACGGTCGCAGCAGAGACAGCCGGGGCAGCCGGGACACATGAGGCGACGGTGCTGACGGGTGCCCAGGTCTACACCGAGAAGGCGTGGGGCCGGGGGTTCCCCGCGCGGTCCTGGTGGGGGCAGGCCCACGGCTTTCCCCACGGCGACCTCTGCCTCGCCTACGTCGCCACGCCCGTGCCGCTGGCCGGGTCCGCCGTACTGGCCTCCTGCGTGATCCGCCTCGGCGACGCGGGCTGGCACGTGCCCGCGCTGGCCAACCGCGCCACGCGCCAGGAGGACAGCACCGGATGGCGCATGACCCTGCGGGGCGCCCGCTGTCGCATCCAGCTCGACGGGCGTCTGACGGAGCCGCCGCTGCCGATGCCGCTCCCGGCGCCCGCCGGGCGCGCGCTGGTCACCGCGCCACAGGCCCTGCGCAGCACGCTCCGGCTCCGCGTCCGCCGGGGTGACCGGACGCTGCTCGACACGGAGACCACCCTGGCCGGTCAGGAGTCGGGCCAGATGACCGGCCAGATGACCGGCCAGATGACCGGCCAGATGACCGGCCAGATGACCGGCCAGACGACCGGCCGGGCGACCGGCCGGGCGACCGGCCCGGAGCCGGGCGTGCCCCGCCGACCCGAGGAGATCTCGCCATGACCTACCTCTCCGACCTCTCAGGCTCCTCCGACAGCGCTGACACCGCCGACACCGCTCACACCACCGACCCCATTGACTCCTCCGACCCCGCTGCCGCGGCCGGTCTGCTGCGCCGCACCGGCCCCATCGACCCCGCACCCGAACTGGCCTGCCTGCCCCGCGAGCAGCCGGTCTGCCCCGTACAGGGACCAGACGCCGGGACGCCGTCGTACATCGTGACCGGCTACGACGACGTGGCCCGGGTCCTGACCGACGCGACGTTCAGCCGCGCGGCGGCCGACATGCCGGTGACAGGGTTCGAGAAGACGGGCGGGCAACTGCTCGACCGTGATCCCCCCGAGCACACCCAGTTGCGCCGCGTCCTCAACCCGGCCTTCAGCCGCGCGCGGGTCGCGACGCTCCGCCCAGCCCTCCAGCGGCTGGCCGACGAACTGCTCGACCAGCTCGTCGAACAGGGGCCACCGGCCGACCTGGTGGAGCACCTCGTGCTGCCCTTCCCGCTGACCGTGATATGCGACGTGGTGGGGGTGCCGCGCCCGCGACACCCCCACGTGCGCGCGCTCACCGCCGCGGCCCTGGACCAGACACGGCCCGACGAGGCGGGGGCCGCCGTCACGGAACTGACCGCGTTCCTGGACGAGTTGACCGCGGACCGGCGACGGCACCCCGCACCGGACCTGGCCACCGAGCTGACGCGGGCACGCGACGCGGGCCGCCTCACCCACGTGGAACTGGTCACCGCGCTGACGAGCCTGGTCAGCCTGGGCCACGAGACCACCATGTCGGCACTGGGGCGGGCACTCGTCATCGCCCTGCGCGAGCCCGCGCGGTACGCGGCGCTGGCCGATCCGAGCCAGGTGGACAGGCTCGTCGACGAGTTGCTG
This sequence comes from Streptomyces daliensis, assembly GCF_054782395.1. Taxonomy (NCBI): domain Bacteria; kingdom Bacillati; phylum Actinomycetota; class Actinomycetes; order Kitasatosporales; family Streptomycetaceae; genus Streptomyces; species Streptomyces daliensis. Next base: position 32,430 of record NZ_BAAGSO010000086.1, read on the forward strand.
AGGCTGGCACCGGCCACCCAGTTCACGCTGGCGCGCATGGCCACTGAGCCCTGCCGCCTGGGCGGGACCGACGTTCCGGCCGGTGCGCTGGTGTTCCCGTGCCTGATCACGGGCAACCGCGACTCCGGCCGGTTCGGCACAGCGGACGGACTCGACGCCCCGGACGCCTCCGACGGGCCGAACGGACTCGACGGGCCCGGCGCCCCCGGCGCCCCCGGCGCCCCTGACGTCAGCCCCGACGTCCGCGCACGCTCCTACCCCCACCCCCACCTGTCCTTCGGCCTCGGGCCCCACTACTGCCTGGGCGCGCACCTGGCCCGTGAGGAACTCCGCGTCGTCCTCGGCACGGTCAGCAGGCGCATGCCGGGCCTGCGCCTCGCCGTGGACGAGGCGGCGCTGGAATGGGACCGGACATCCCTGGTCGAGGCGCTGCACACCATCCCCGTCACCTGGTAATCCGGCAGGAGGATCCCCACGATGCGGTCAGCATCCGACGCGACGACCCCGACCAGCACAAGCCGAAGCCGACCTTCCGAGAGCGGGGGCACCGCCACCATCGACGGGGCCCTCATCGGTATCGACCACATCCGGATGCAGGTCGGCAACGCACGCCAGACGACCCACTTCCTCAGCACGGCCTTCGGAATGACCCTGCGCGCCTACCGAGGCCCCGAGCACGGCTACCGCGACCACGCCGAGTACCTGCTCGAAGCGGGCCGCGTCAGGCTGCTCGTCACCGGGCCAGCGGCGCCCGGCTCGGCCGCCGCCGCGTGGGTACAGGCCCACGGCGACAGCGTCAGCGACATCGCCTTCGCCACCCGCGACGTCGACCGCCTCTACGCCCACGCGACGGAGAACGGCGCGCACTCCTACGAGGCACCCCGCGACCGCACCGACGACCACGGCACCGTACGCACAGCGGCGATCGGCACCTACGGGGAACTGCGGCACACGTTCGTCGACCGCAGCCGCTATCCGGGGGAATTCCTCCCCGGCTTCGTCGGGACCGGCCCGCTGCCCTCCCAGGCGCCACCCGTGTTCGAGGACATCGACCACACCGTGGGCTGCGTCGCCCAGGGCGAACTGGACGAGTGGATCCGGTTCTACGAGGCCGCGCTGGGATTCTCGTCGTTCGCCGAATTCACCAGCGACGACATCTCCACCGAATACTCAGCGCTGATGAGCACCGTCGTCGCCGACGGCACCGGCCGCATCAAGCTGCCGCTCAACGAGGCGGCACCAGGGCGTCGGCGGTCGCAGATCGACGAATTCCTGGAGTACCACCACGGCCCGGGCGTGCAGCACATAGCCCTGAACACCCCGGACATCCTGGCCAGCGTCGACATCCTGCGGGAGCGCGGCGTCACCTTCCTGTCCATTCCACCGGCGTACTACGACGATCCGGCGCTGGCCGACAGGTTCGGCGACATCCGCGTACCGGTGGCCGAGTTGCGCAGCCGCGGAATTCTCGTGGACCGCGACGAGGAGGGCTATCTGCTCCAGATCTTCACCACGCCCCTTCTCGACCGCCCCACGATGTTCCTGGAACTCATCGAACGCAACGGCGCCACCGGATTCGGCAAGGGGAACTTCAAGGCGCTCTTCGAAGCCGTCGAGCGGGAGCAGGACCGGCGGGGAAATCTGTGATTCCCCTGCCCGTGGATTCTTCGTCCGGCCCGCCAGGAGTCGTGATCGGCGCGAGCCTGGCCGGCTGCCTCGCCGTCGGCTGCCTCGCCGACGTCACGGGCGAGGTCCTGCTCGTCGAGCGGGACAGGCTGCCGACCGCGCCACGGCCGCGGCCCGGCATCCCCCAGGGCCGGTTCCCCCACCTGCTGCTCCCGGCCGGTGTCCGCGGCCTCGACGCACTGCTGCCGGGCATCATCCAGGAGCTGACCGCCGCGGGCGCGGCCCCGGTCTCGATACCGCGGCAGGTCCACGTCCTGACCCCGTTCGGCTGGTTCCCGTCCTTCTCGTCCTCCTCTTCCTCCTCCGAACTCGGGGCTCTCGCGTGCTCACGGTCCCTGCTCGACCACCATGTCCGCGCCCGGGTGCTGCGCGATCGTCGTGTCACGGTGCTCGACCACACCGCCGCGACGGGCCTGGGTATCGCCGGGGGCCGGGTGCGGTCCGTGTTCGCTCGGGAGCGGGGCACCACCACGTCGACGGAGATCCCGGCGGCCGTCGTCGTCGACGCGGGCGGCCGCCGCTCGCTCACCCCGGAGTGGCTCGGACAGGCGGGCTACACGGGCCGTCCTCCGCAGCAGATCGACGCGGGCGTCAGCTACGCCGTTCGCGCGTACCCGCCGACGCCCGGCCATGAGCACGCCAAGCACGTCGTCCACCTTCAGGCGGCGCCGCCCGACGAGCTGACCTTCAGCATTCTCGTCCCCGCCGAGGACGGCACCCGCCAGGCCGGTATCGGCACGGTGCGCCCGTGCGCCGCGCCTCGCACGGACGACGAGTTCACCCGGGCGCTGTCCCGGCTGCGCGACCCCGCGGTGGGCGACGCGCTGCCCCCCGGCGGCGCCCCCGCCGGTTCCGTCCGCACCTTCCACCCGGGGCCCAGCCGCTGGAACCGGTTCGACCGCTGGCGGGACTGGCCGGACGGGCTGATCGTCCTCGGCGACGCGCTCTGCACGCTGAACCCCGTCTACGGGCAGGGCATGTCCGTCGCCGTTCAGCAGGCGCTCGCCCTGCGGCACGCGCTCCGCACGCCGAAGCCCCGGTCGAACGTCTACCGCCGCATCCGCCGCGACCTCGCCCGCGCCGTCAGGCCCGCCTGGACCATCTCCGGCACCGAGGACTGGCGCTTCCCCCACACCACAGGCCACACCAGCCCCTTCAGCGCCCTGACCCACCGGTTCCTGGACCACTTGCTGTCCACCGCGATGACGGACCCCGCCCTGGCCCGCCACCTGGCCGAGGTCTTCGCCCTCACCCGACCCCCCACCTCCCTGGCGAGCCCCACCGTCCTCCGCGCGGTGGCCGCGAGGCGGGTCAGGGGACCGGCGCGGGGGTGAGGGCGCCCTCATGCTCCAGCGCTGTCGGACAGGGAACCGTCAAAGGGCTCCCAGGTCCACGCTGACGGAGAAGGACGCGGCAGCCTTGATCGCGCCGGTGAACATCTCGCCGTCCCGGTAGGCCTTGGTGGCCGGGTCGAGGACGTAGGTGTAGGTGATGGGGACACCGGTGACGGCCTGTTCGATCCGCCAGTAGAAGGGGATGCCGGACTTGGCGTACTGGTCCACCTTCACGATCCGGTCGGTGGTCTCCGAGCCGGGGGACACGACCTCGACGACCAGGAGTACGTGTTCGGGGCGGGTGGGCGTGAGGTCGATGGTCTCCGCCCGGTAGACGGTGACGTCCGGACGCCGGTTGGTGAGTGGCACGTCCTGGAGGCGGACGTCGAAGTCCGTGTCGGCGTTCCAGCCCGGGCCCGCGGCGGCGTCCAGGGCATTGGCCAGGATCCGGGCCAGCCTGTTGTGCCGGTTGGACGCGCTCGGGCCCACGACGACCATCCCGTCCACGACCTCGATGCCCGCACACTGCTCCTCGGACCAGGAGTCGTACTGCTCCGCGCTGATCTGTGTGTGCATCCACGCGGGCACCACCATCTCGGCGGTCATGGTGTCCCTCTTTCGAGGAGCCCTGACAGGTCCGCCGCTGCTGGTCGGCGACGCTGGGCTCAGCCTACTGCTCCGTGCTGCCGGGGCGCCCGGTTCGGAAGGCGGCGCGGTCAGGCCACGGTCGACGCGGACGGGCTGTGTGCCGTCGGCGTGGTCGGGGGAGCCGTTTCCGGCTGCGTGGTGTCACCGGTCCGGGCGACCTCGACGTGGCTGCGGGTTCCCCAGTGGCTGATGCGGTGGCAGGTGGCCAGCGCGTAGAAGTACAGGGGGCGCAGGACCACCGCGCGCCAGGCCGTGGCCAGCGGTGCGAGTGCGAAGAGCAGGAGCATCTGGCGGAGGCGCATGTCGGTGCGGTGGACGGTGAACAGGCGCAGGGCCATCAGGTAGCTCATGGCGCCGCCGATGAGCAGCCCGGCCGTGACGAAGGCACCCGCGTGGGCGCGGAGGCCGGGGTCGGCGAGGACCGCGACGGGGATCGCGATGCCGAGGGCCATGTGGACGTACTCGGCGATCGTGGACCAGAAGACGATGCCGGTCAGCGGCATGTACCGCAGCCACCACAGGTGCCGGACGGTGGTGCCGCGCATCCAGCGCATCTGCTGCCGCAGATAGTGGGACCAGCGCTCAGGGGCCAGGGTGAAGACCAGCGAGGACGGCTGGTGGACGGCGTCCCCGGCGAGGAGCCCGTAGAAGGTGAGCATCGAGTCGTCGTTCATCTGCATGGGGCGGCCGCGGAACGTCTCGTGCTCGTACACCCCGGCGGCGTCGCGGACGATGTCCGCGCGGTAGAAGGCGAGCGTGCCGGAGTTGATGGTGACGCGGCCCAGTACGGACTGGGCGCTGCGCAGCCCTCGGGTGAAGGGGAGGTAGAGGAGGTTGGTCATCCGGGTCAGGGTGTTGGTGTCGTGGTTGAGGACGACGACCTGTCCGGCGACGGAGGCGACCTTCGGGTCGGCGAAGGGTTTCAGGCCCTCGGCGACGGCCTCGGGGTCGAGGACGGAGTCGCTGTCCAGGGTCACGAAGACATCGGCGTCGTCGGTGGCCAGCACATGCATCTGCGCGTGCCGCTTGCCCCGGTTGGGGGTGCGGTCCCAGGTGACGTCCACGCCGCGGGCCCGCGCGCGGTCGAGGAGTTCGGCGCGCACGTCGTCGTATGTCATCGGGGTGCCGTCCGCGTGGACGGAGCCGTCGTCGACGACCCGGACGCGGCCGACCGGCCTGGACTGGACGAGGACGGAGTGGAGGCAGGCGCGCAGGGCGTCGGGGTCCTCGTTGTAGACGGGGACCTGCACCGTCACCCGCAGCCGGTCGAGCGCCGCCTGCTCGTCGGCCGAGGCTTTCCTCGGGCGGTCCAGCCAGGACAGCGGCGCCCACCACAGCAGCAGGAAGGACACCAGCCACGGCACCGCCATGCCGCTGGTGCCACCGGCCAGCGCCGCGACGGTGGAGTAGACGTGCGCGATGCCCCACGCGAGGAAAGCGCACAGCGGAACCGCGCCCAGCACGACGGCCCAGAGGGAGGACACGTGCCAGGCGCGCGGCAGCGGCGCCACCCCTGGCCACCGCTTCGGTACACACCGCCGCCCCGCGGAAACCGCTCTCGCAGAGCCTTCCGAGGTGCCGGTCACCGCTCCAGCGGGCCTTTGCCGCGCCGGAACGAGGCCCTGGTCAGCACCACACCGGCCAGCACGGCGACAACGCTGAGGACCACCAGCCACATCTGGCCCGTCGCCAGCCCTGTCGCCGCGAGCGTGCCCCCAGGTCCCGTGATCGATCCGTACGGCATTGCTCCTCCTCGGGGCGCGAATGTGCGTTGTTGTTATTTATAGGCAATCAGGGGCAAGTCGGGGCACTTCGGTGCCTCCATGTGGGCGTACGGGCCGCGCGCCGCCGGGCCCGCCCGTCCCCCACGCTCACGTCGGCCGCGTACCCGCTCAGGGGAGTACGGCCGGTGCGCCGTCGGGCGAGGTGTTCGCGTAGCGGCCGAGGAACTCGCGGATCTCCCGGGCGACCAGCTCCGGGGACTCGTACGGGGCGAGATGCCCCGCGTCCGACAGGAAGACCAGCCGGCCCCCGGGCATCGCGCGGACGTCGGCGATCAACTTGTTCTGCGGGGCGATGGTGTCTCTGCCGCCGATGACGTAGCACGTCGGCACGGCGATCCCGGACAGTTCCCCGTACATGCTCGTGTAAGCACCGCCACCGGGTCCGAGCCAGCTTCGCCAGAACCGCTCCGTGACGGCTTCCGTCATCGTGCGCACGACGTCGGTCGTCCTGCTCGGGTCCAGCGAGATGGCCCCGACGGCCTCCGTGATGGCTTCGACGTCACGGAAGGACCCGTAGAACCGCTCGATGACGGGATCGCCCGCCTCCGTACCGCCCGCGTTCCACGGCATGAGCGCCATGGCCGCGAGCACCTGTCCGGGCCGGTCGAGCGCGATCCGCACGCTGAGCGCGCCGCCGAAGGAGAGACCGGCGAGGGCGAAGCGTTCGAGGCCCAGCTCGTCGCAGGCGTCGGTCACCGTTGCGGCGATCCGCGCGAGGCTCGATCCGTCGGCGGGCGCGTGGCGGGAGCCCGCGTGGCCCGGCAGGTCCATGAGCACGAGGCGATGGCCGTCGAGCAGGGGTGCCACCCCGGACCAGCACTGGAGCGAGCACCCGAGTCCGGGCAGCAGAACGATCGGGACCGGCCCGTCTCCCCGCTCCTCGTAGTGGATACCGTTGTCCGTCCTCGGCATGGGATTCCTCCGTGTGTGACGTCATCCGGGGCTGTCATCCGTCGTCGGGCGCCGCGCGAGCGGGTATCGCGAGCGGGCGTCACGCCGCTACCGCAGCGACAGGCTCGCGCGCAGTGAGGCGAGCAGATCCACCACCTCGGGGAGCCCGGCAGCGGTGCCGTAGACGTAGAAGTCCGGGCGGACCAGCACGGCCACGGCGCCGGACTCCGTGAGCCAGTCGCGCAGCGCCCCGCCCTCTTCCTGGACCCCCTCGGCGCCGACCACGACGGACCGCAGCCCGATCGCGCGCTCCAGGTCCGCGATGGCCGCTGCCGTCGCCGCGTCCGGTTCGACCACGCTGGACAGGGTGAACCCGCGGCCGAGCACGTCGTCGGACCGCTCGGTCTTCCCGCCGCCCGTCCGCAGAAGGGGCTGTACGGCCAGGCGACCGGCCAGCGGCTGCCCGTCCCGGAAGCCCGCGCCGACGGGCGGCTCGAACGGCGGCGGAAGTTCCGTCGCCGACCGCATCTCGTCACGACGTCGCGCCGCACGCACGGGGTCGGTCTCGCAGACGACGGTCCCTACCCGCACCGACTCCTCGATGTAGTCGATGACCTGCGGCCTCCGCGAGAGCGTGTACAGGTCCAGCAGCTTCGGGTCGGCGGCGCCGGTCAGCACGAGGTCGAGCATCCAGCCGAGGGTCGCGGCGTCCCGGATACCGGAGCTCATGCCCTGTCCGAGGAACGGCGGCATGACGTGCGCGGCGTCACCGGCGAGCAGGACGGAGCGGTGGCGGAACGTATCGGCCACGAGGGCCCTGAACTGGTAGACGGTCTGCCGGATCAGCTCCCCCTCCCGCGGGCCGATCCACGGCCCGAGCAGCTCCCAGACGCGTTCCGGCTTCACCATCTCGGCGGGATCGTCGCCGTCGACGAGCATGAACTCCCAGCGGAAGTACCGCTGGGCCACCCGGCCCATGTGGTTCGGCCTCGCGGGGTCGAGCACCTGGCCGGTGTCCGGGATGTCCAGGGCCGGGGCGCCTGGCCGGGGCCGGACGTCGACGACCAGCCAGTCACCCCGGAAGCCGAGGTCCTCCGTCGGAATGCCGCAGAGCGTGCGTACCGCGCTGTTGGCGCCGTCAGCGCCGACCACATGGCGCGCCGTGACCTCGCCGCCGTCCGCCAGCGTCGCCACCACGTGGCCGTCCCCCTGGCGCAGGCGGGCCAGCTCCGCTCCGAAACGCACGTCCACCGTGGACGCTCCGCGGACCGCCGCGTCCAGGACCTCTTCGAGTTCCGGCTGGTAGAAGTGGTACGACGCGTCCCACCCGGAGGGCGCGGCCCATTCCCTCGGCAGCCGGGAGAGCACGCTTCCGTCGGGATCGAGGAATTCATACGCGCGAGCCGGCTCGGCGATGCGCCGTACCTCGTCGGCGATTCCCAAGGACTGGAAGACGCGCATGATCTCGTGGTCGAAGTGTCCGGCCCGTGGCGTCTCGTAGTGCCCGGCCCGCCGTTCGCACACCAGCACGCGGTGCCCCGACGCACCCAGGAGAGCAGCCAGGGTCTGACCGACCGGGCCGTACCCGACGATGAGGACATCCGCGTCCACGGCATCGGCAAGCTTCATGTGTCCCAACCCTTCGATTGCGCCGGAGAGCGCCTCAGGCGGCGTCGATGTCCAGGACGATCCGGCCGCGGGCGCGGCTGTCGTCGTGGAGCGTCCGCCAGGCGTCGGCGGCCCGCTCCAGCGGGAAGGAGCGGTGCACGGGGACGGACAGCCGCCCGGACTCGGCGAGCGCGGCCACCTCCGTCAGTTCGTCGGCGTTCGCGCGTGCCCACACCAGTTGGCCGCCCTGTTCGGGAGCGGTGATGTCGGCCACGGAGGCGACCCGCGCGGGGTCCTTCAGGACCTTCCGCGAGACGGCCACCGCGTCCCCGCCGTAGAAGTCGAGCGCCGCGTCGACGCCCTCCGGCGCGAGGCGGCGCACCCGGTCGGCCAGTCCTTCTCCGTAGGCGACCGGTGTGGCGCCGAGTTCACGCAGGTAGTCGTGGTTGCGCTCACCGGCGGTGCCGATGACGTGGGCGCCCCGGACGGCGGCGAGCTGCACGGCGAGCGTGCCGACGCCGCCCGAAGCCCCGTGGATCAGGACGGTGTCGCCCTCGCCGACGCCGACGCGCTTGATGGCCTGGTGAGCCGTCAGCCCGTTCAGCGGCAGGCATGCCGCGTGCGGCCAGTCCCAGGACGGCGGCTTGCGTGCCAGCGTGCGGGCCGGGGCCGAGACCAGTTCGGCGTAGGTGCCGTTCTGCGCCCAGTCCTTGAGTACAAACCCGATCACCTCGTCGCCGATCTCGAACTCGGTGGCGCCGAAGCCGCGGGCCTCGATGACACCGGACATCTCGAAGCCCGGGATGAGGGGGAAGTGGGTCACCATGATGCCGTCGAGATTGCCGATGGCGATCTTCTCGTCGGCCGGGTTCACTCCGGCTGCCTTGACCCGGACCAGGAATTCCCCGGGCGCGACCTCCGGCGTCGGCCGCTCGGTCAGCTCCAGCGCTTCCGCGTCGCCGTAATGCCGGATCGTGATTGCTTTCATGATTTCCTCAGTGGTTCTGTGAGCTGTGCGGAATGGGGGGCTGGGGGGATTTTCCGGGTCATCCACGGCGGAGCCGGGCACGGAACCAGTCGCAGACGTACTCCGTGCGCTCGGCCGAGTGGTTGTACATGGTGTGGTCGCCGTCGTCCCAGACCCGCAGGGCGGAGTGCGCCGACAGGCCGAGGAACACCTTCTGCTGGGCGAGGCTGACCAGCGGGTCGTTGCCGCCGTGCAGCACGAGCATCGCGGCGCTCGTGCGGTCGGCCGCCGGGTCGAGCCACAGGGTGCGGAGGACGGCCGCGGCCTCGTCGTCGGTCTCGACGCCCAGGAGCGCCCGCGACTGTTCGCGTGCGGTACGGAACGGCAGCGGCTCCGGCCTCGCACCGGCCCCGTTGACGCAGCACGCGCCGAAACGGCTGTTGCGCACGGCGGCACGGGCGGCGAGCAGTCCGCCGAAGCTGTTTCCCCACACCCCGTACGGGCCGTCGCAGCCGGTACGGGCACGCACCGCGTCGAGCGCTGCACTGAAGGCCCCGTCGACGTGCCCGTCGAGGTGGAGTCCGCCGGTCATGCGCGTATCGCCCTGGCCCGGCGCCTCGAACAGGACGGCGGACAGGCCCCGCCTGGCCAGGGCTTCGGCCTGCCGGTGGAAGGCCGGGCCCCAGCCGCTCTGCCCGCCGACGATGACCACGGCGGGGGCGGGGCGAGCGCCGGGGCGAGCGCCGGAACGGCTCACGAACCAGGCCGTGCAGTGGCTCTGCCGGAACGGGACCGACAGCCGTTCCACGCGGAACTCGGTGTCCAGCTCGGCCGCGGCCTCGTAGGCCCGGATGAGCCGGGCGTAGAGCGCGCGTTTGGCCGGGTGGTCGGTGTTGAAGGCCATCTGCGCGAAGACCAGGGAGGCCGTTGCCCGGCGATAGCACGCGACCGCGGTCTCGGTGTCCCCGCGGTCGGCGGCAGCCTCCGCGCGGGCCGACTGCGCCTCGGCCAGGCGGGTCGCGACCTCGTGCCACGGTTCGGAGACGTCCGCATGCGCCAGGTGGACGGCGTCCGCGTGGTCCATGCCGTAATCGAGCATGCGGGAGAGCGGCATGGCACGCAGCAACGCGGCCCGGAGCTTGGCCGGGTCCTCCGCTGAACTGGCCGGGTCCTGTGCCGATTCGGCCGGGGCCTTCGCCGATCTGGCCGGGTCCTGTGCCGGTACGGCCGGGGCCTTCGCCGATCTGGCCGGGTCCTGTGCCGGTACGGGAGCGTCCATCAGTGCCCGACTCCGTCGGTGGACCGCGGCCGTGTCCCGTCCTCCTGCCCCGTCGCGCCCGGGGTCCGCAACGGAACGACCGGTGCCGCCTCGGTGACGGTGTTGCGCAGCTCGCCGAGACCTTCGACCGCCGCGACGACCTCGTCGCCCGGCCGCAGCCAGGGGTAGGCCGCCGAGCCGTGCGTGCGGGAGAGCTCCAGGACGCAGCCGGTGCCGCAGGTGCCGGAGCCGATCACATCGCCGGGCCGCACTTCGGCGCCGCGCGAGGCGTAGGCGATCATCTCGCCGAACGACCAGTGGATGTCCGACCACAGGGCGCGGGAATAGGGGACACCGTTGACCGTGCAGGTCATTTCGAGACGGAATCCGTTGCCCTCGCGACGGTCGGCGATCTCGTCCGGGGTCACGAAGTACGGGCCGAGGCTCGTCGCGGTGTCCTTGCCCTTCACCGGCCCCAGCGACAGCTTCATCTCGCGCTGCTGAACGTCCCGGCCGCTCCAGTCGTTGAGCACGCAGTAACCGGCGATGGCGTGCTCGGCGTCCTTGGCGGTCAGGTCCCGGCCGCCGCGCCCCACCACCGCGGCGACCTCCAGCTCGAAGTCGAAACGCTCCGCACCCGGCGTCATCGGCACCGGCCCGCAGCCCGTCACCGCGTAGGGGCTGGAGAAGTAGAAGACGGGCAGCTCGTACCAGTCCGGTTCCATGTCGAGGCCCCGCCAGGCGCGCCCAGCGCGGACATGCTGTTCGAAGGCGTAGAAGTCGCGGACGGTCGGCGGCGTCGCGATCGGCGACAGGGGGACGATGTCCGGAAGCGGCACCGTCGCACCGCTCCGCAGCGCGGTCCGTCCGGCGGCGAGCAGCTCGGCGTCGCCGGCCTCGATGAGAGGCAGCAGGTCCGCCAGGCCGTCGACGGCCCGGACCAGGTCACCGTCCACCACGCCGACGCGTGAGGACGTGCCGTCCGCGTAGCGAACGAACTTCACCGCCCCACCTCCTTGGCCGTCGCACCATCGGCTGCCACATCGGCTGCCACCGCTTGTTCGCGCGTCCAGGCGCGATAGCTCTCCTCGGTGAAACCCGTCGCGCCGTGGCGCTCGACCGAAGCCCGGATGGCGTCCAGCAGCTTCTCGGGGTCCGTCTCGATGTCGATGTGCTCGACGAAGGGCTGCCGTGCCACGAGCCCGGTCCGCCAGTAGACCTCGCACCGGTTGCCCTCCGGGTCGTAGAAGTAGACGCCGACGGCGTTGCCGTGCGAGACGATCATGTCGAGCCGGACGTCGTGCTCCCGGAAGCGCCGGTGGAAGCCGAGGACGTCCTCGAAGCGTGCGCACCGGAACGAAACCTGCTGGATGAGCCTGCTGCCGACCGGCGCGTCCCGGCCCTCGGCCAGGAGCAGCTCGTGATGCTCGGTGTCCGGCCGGGCGGACAGGAACCAGATGCCGAGCCGTTCGTCGTGGTCGGTGACCGTCAGCCCGAGGACTTCGGTGTAGAAGGCGAGTTGCCTGCTCACGTCGTGACAGCGCAGGCCCACATGGCCGAGTTCCGCGATGGACGGCGTAAGCGTCGGAGTCGTCACGCCGCTCCTCCTGGAGAGTGTTCTGCTGGGCAGATCATGTTCTGTACGGTAGCCCGGCTCCGGTAGCGCGTCAATGGAGATCTGTTCCGCTGAGCAGCAGCTGCTCTGCTCAGCAGAACACTGCGGACCGATTCGCGGGGTCCGCCGGGACGTCGAGGAGGAGTGCGGTTATTCTGGCTGGCGAAATGCGGTTCAATCACCAGAACAGCCGCAGTGGCGACGGCGAGATGGAGGGGGTGTGGCGGTGTCGGCGGCCTACCCGGTGGAATCGATCGACAACGCGGCGCGGATCCTGCTGATGCTGGTGGACAGGCCGTCGTTGCGAGTCGCCGACGTGTCGGCCGAGCTGGGGGTGGCCAGATCGACCGCTCATCGGATGCTGACCACCCTCCAGGCCCGCGACCTGCTCCGCCAGGACGCCGGGACCAAGGGCTACGGGCCCGGACCGGCCCTGGCCAGGCTCGGCATCGCCGTGATGGGGGCGGTCTCCCTCCGCGACGAAGCGCGTCTCCTGCTGGAAAAGCTCGTCGAGGACACCTCCGAGACCGCGCATCTGCTCGTGCTGGAAGGCACGGAGACCGTCTTCATCGAAGGCGCGGAGAGCCAGCAGGTGATCCGCGCCGGGCTGCGTACCGGGCAGCGGGGCCCGGCGCACGCGTCCGCCGCCGGAAAGGCCCTGCTCGCCGAGCTTCCCCGCGAAGAGCTGCGGCGTCGCTATCCGGGCGCGCGGCTGCGCGGCGGAACCGAGCACGCGGTGAGCACACGCCGGGCGCTGGAGGCCGAGCTGGAGAAGGTGCGGGAGACCGGCTACGCCACCAACATGGAGGAGAGCGAACGGGACCTCTGCGCGGTGGCCGCGACGGTACGGAACCGGCAGGGCGTGGCCTGCGGCGCGCTGTCCGTATCCGGCCCGGCGAGGCGGGTCGACGCGCGGCTCGACCTCCTCAGCGCCACTGTCACCGCCGCCGCCACGGAACTGGGCACGCGGCTCGGTTAGGGCGCGTCCTCGAAGTCCCGCCCGCGGGGACATCGCGGCCGTCCGCCCCGCGATCCACGCGATCCACGCGATCCACGCGGCGGGCGGGCCTCCGCCTGCTGGACGTCTGGCACGTCCGGGACTGGCCGGTCGCGCAGCTCCGTGCCGCCATCGGCTACGTCGGACAGGACGCCCCCGGTACTGTCCGCCAGCCTGCGCGAGGATCTTCTGACCGGCGCTCCGCACGCCGACGAGCGGTACCCCGGGCAGGCGCTGCGCGCCGCGCGCCTGGCCTGGACACCCGCGCCGGCCACCGCGGTACGAGTCTTTCCGGAGGCGAACGCCAACGCGTGGTCCTCGCCCGTGCGTTGCCGCGTCGCCCCCGGCTACTGCTGTTGGACGAGGCCACCTCACAACCGGACAAAGGCCGACGAGGCCGCGCTGCGCGACGCCGTAGTGGAGGAGGCGCGCGCCACCACCGTCCTCGTGGTGGCGCACCGGCTGTCCACCGTGACCATGGCCGACCGCATCGTGGTCATGGACGCGGGACAGGTCAGGGCCGTGGGAACGCACGCGGAAGTCGTCGAAGCGGACCCGCTCTACGGGGAGCCGGCAGCCACCCGGTTCCTCGCGGCCGGCTGATCCACCCCGCGCGTCCCAGCCGCGCCCCCACTCCCCGGGCGACGTGTACCGGCTCCCTGAACCCCCGGTCCGCCTCGGGCCGTGGCGAGTGTTTCAGGAAGTTCCGCGCCTGGGCGCCCGTTGCGTAGCGGGTGCCGGGCGCGGCGCGCCACGATGGGAGAGCCGGACGACACCCTAGCGACCAGCAGGGAGATGATCATGGAATGTGATACCGGCAAGGAAGTGACCGTGAAGCGGGTCTACGTAGAGCCCGAAGTCGAGGAACTCGGCACGGTCGAGGAACTGACGGCCCACGGCAGCATCCTCCTCCCCGACAACCCGACACACCGCACGCTGCTGTGAGTCCGATCCCTCCCCGGGCATGCCTGCCCGGGGAGGGCGCCGCTGCGCTGGACGGCTGGTTTCGCGTGGAGGGGAGCGCCTGGTGGCCGGCACGGGGTCTGTTCTGGTCGGGGACTACACGGGCTGCCTGGGCCGGGTGCGTTTCGGTGAGGCCGACTCCGGTTTTTCCTTCATGAGTGCGTCATTCGGGCAGCGCCCGGCACCGTCCGGGGCGGGCCGTCTCGCGGTGCAGTGGCAGGCACCGGACGCCGCAGAGATACCGGCCCCCGGGGACGGGGAGCGGCTGCTGCTGTCAGGGGTCGTCACGGGCCCGGTGACGACGGACTGGGCGCGGCGGATCGCCTCCGCCCTCAAGGAGGGGCGCTACGCGGAGCTGGCACGGCTGCCGGGGGAACTGGCGGGCTGCCTGGTGACGGAGCACAAGGTCTTTCTCTTCCGGAGCGCCACCAGCCGCGAAGGCCTGCTCTACCGCAGGGACGGTGCGCTGCTGCGGTGGTCCACCGACCCCACCGATCTGCTCGACGGCCCGGGCGAGTTCGGCCACGAGGCGATCTGGCGCTCGTGCCGTGGCGACGAGGTGTTCGTCTACCGCGACCTCACGCCGGTTCTGCCCGGCCAGATCGTGGTCGTCGACCGGGACCGCGCGACCGTCGTGGAGTACGACCCCATCGTGCCGCTGGACCTGCCCCGGCACACCTCCATGCCGGAATACGCCGAGATCGCCTACGACTTGATCCTGCGCGCTGTGCGCCCCTACGCCGCCCGCGGCCGGATCGGCATCCTCCTCAGCGGCGGCCTCGACTCCGGCGCCGTCCTCACGGCGCTGGTGGAGTCCGGCGCCGACGTGGTCGCCTACCACCAGGCCACCGACGACCCCCTCGCGGACGAGTCCGGCTACGCACGGGAGATCTGTGAGCACCTGGGCGTCCCCTTCGTGCCGGTCATGATGGACCGCGACGAGGGCTATCTGAACGAGAAATGGGAGTTCCCCCACCCCTTCAACAACATCGCCTTCCGGTGGGTGGAGCAGATCGCCGACCGTATCGAGCGCGACGGAATCACCTTTCTGACCTGGGGCCGCGACGGTGACATGGTCTTCGGCCCCACGCGCTACGGGCTGCACGACGTCCTGCGCGGCGATCTCCGCCCGCGGGAGAAGACGGCGCTGTGCCGGGGTCTGCTGTGCTCACGCTTCGAGCTCTCCCGCGTCCTCCGCAGCGCCCTGCCGTCCTCCTCGGTCCTGGACGACCTCGTGCCGACCGGGGACAACGCGCGGGCCACCGACTTCCTCACGCCGCGGCCCGGCGTGCCGGACGACCGGTTCGACGACGAGTACGCGGCCCGGGACCACTGTGTGGAGCTGACCGTCTGGCGGCCACGGGGCATCCAGCTCTGCAACCCCCTGGGCTCCAAGGACCTCAAGCGCTTCGCCGCCCGCATGCCGAACGCCTACCGGCTCCTGCCCTATCAGGGGAGGCTGATCACCAAACCGGTGCTGCGGCTGCTCCTGTCCACCCGGCTCCCCGAGAGGATCTGGCGCCGCTACGGACGGCTGTGGCTCGACTCGCCCCACAAGGACTACGTCCTTCACCACAGCCGGACCCTCGCAGGCCTCATCGGCCGCCCGGATGCGCACCTCGTCCGGATGGGCATCGTCGATCCGCAGCGGCTCGCGGGCGTGCTGGCCGAACCGGCGAGCCTGCGACGGAACGCCGAACAGTTGATGTGCGCCGCCATGACCGAGCTGTTCCTGCGCGGCGACGCGCGGCGGACCTCCGCCACGCGGAAGGGGTCTTGCGATGTCCCTCGTGCGACTGGCTGAACACGCCGTCTTCGACGACACCGACGACGCGGGCGTCATCCTCGACACCCGGCACGGCGTCTATCTGACGCTGAACTCGACCGCCACCCTCATGCTCAGGGCCGCACTGCGGAGCGACACCGTGGAGGATGCCGTCGGCTGCCTGCGCGAGCAGATCGACGCCACGGACCAGACCCTGGAGTCCGGACTCGCCAAGCTCACCGGCCAACTCCGCGACCGCGCGCTGCTGGCCGCCGCACACCAGGACACGCGATGAGCGCCGCCACCACGCCGGACTGGGAGTTCTTCCTCACCGACCTCGACCCCGCCACCGCTCCGCCACGCGTCCCCGTCCCGTTGCGCGCCTACGCCCTCGCGCACACCGCCCGCGCACTATGGCTGTACCGCCGACGCGGCTGGGCGGGGGCGCACCCGTATCTGCGGCACCTGCGCCCCGGTCCCGGGGCGGCGGCGCTGGCCGCTCTGCCGGCCGGTACCGCGCTCCGGCTTGCCCGCAGGGAGGTCTTCGCCTCCCAACTGGTCCACCGCGCGCTGCTCCCCGACGGTCTCTGCCTGCCGCGGTCCCTCGCCCTGGCCACCCATCTGTCCGCGCTCGGACTGCCCGCCCAGGTGACCATCGCCCGCCTGCGCACCGTGGCCATGCCGAAGAACAGCTTCCACTCCTGGACCGAGCTGTACGGCACCGTGCTCAACGACAACCCCGACGTCCAGCTCGGTTACACCGTCCTGCAACGCGTCGCCTCGGAGGCGTCCGGGCCGGCAGCGTGACCCGAGGGGCGAGGCCATGCCCCGGGAGGACGTGAGCTGACAGCGGTTCGACGACAACGCGGTCCTTCACCGCGCGGTGGCTCCGTAGCATGCCGAGTGCCCTGAGTGCCCTGACGCCGGACCGCACGACGACGCCTGGGCCACCCCGGCAAGCTGGGCCGGAGGGTTCGGCCCGTGCGACGATGCGGATATGAACCGCCTGGCCAGCTCGCAGTCCCCCTACCTGCTCCAGCACGCCGACAACCCCGTCGACTGGTGGCCCTGGTCGCCGGAGGCGTTCGAGGAGGCGCGGCGGCGGGGGGTGCCCGTGCTGCTGAGCGTCGGGTATTCGGCGTGTCACTGGTGTCACGTCATGGCACACGAGAGCTTCGAGGACCAGGCGACCGCCGACTTCCTCAACGCGCACTTCGTCTCCGTCAAGGTGGACCGCGAGGAGCGTCCCGACGTCGACGCCGTCTACATGGAGGCCGTCCAGGCGGCCACCGGGCAGGGCGGCTGGCCCATGACCGTGTTTCTGACGCCCGAGGCCGAGCCGTTCTACTTCGGCACCTACTTCCCGCCCGAGCCCCGGCACAGCATGCCCTCCTTCCCGCAGGTCCTGGAGGGCGTGCGGGCCGCGTGGGCGGACCGCAGGGACGAGGTCGCCGACGTGGCCACGCGCATCGCGCGGGACCTGGCGGGGCGCGGCATCCAGTACGACGCGCCGCGTCCGCCCGGCGCGGAGGAGATGGGCTCGGCGCTGCTCGGGCTGACGCGCGAGTTCGACGCCGTACGGGGCGGGTTCGGCGGGGCGCCGAAGTTCCCGCCGTCCATGGCGCTGGAGTTCCTGCTGCGGCACCACGCGCGCACCGGCTCGGACGGCGCGCTCCAGATGGTGCTGGCGACCTGCGAGGCGATGGCGCGCGGCGGCATCTACGACCAGCTCGGCGGCGGGTTCGCGCGCTACTCCGTGGACGCGGAGTGGGTGGTTCCGCACTTCGAGAAGATGCTCTACGACAACGCGCTGCTGTGCCGCCTGTACGCGCACGTCTGGCGTGCCACGGGCTCCGACCTCGCGCGCCGCGTCGCGCTGGAGACCGCCGACTTCATGGTCCGTGAACTGGGCACCGCACAGGGCGGGTTCGCCTCGGCCCTGGACGCCGACAGCGCCGAAGCCGCTCCCGGCGCCGACGGCACCGCGCACAAGAAGGAGGGCGCCTACTACGTGTGGACCCCAGCCCAGCTCGCCGAGGCGCTCGGCGAGGAGGACGCCGCCTTCGCCGCCGCGTACTTCGGCGTGACGGACGAGGGCACCTTCGAGGAGGGCGCCTCGGTGCTCCAGCTCCCCGACACGGAGGACGGCGAGGGGCTGGCCGACGCCTCGCGCGTGGCCTCGGTGCGCGAGCGGCTGCTGGCGGCGCGCGCCGCGCGCCCGTACCCGGAGCGGGACGAGAAGGTCGTCGCGGCCTGGAACGGGCTGGCCGTCGCCGCGCTCGCCGAGACCGGCGCGTTCTTCGAGCGGCCCGACCTGGTCGAGGCCGCGTCCCGCGCCGCCGAGCTGCTGGCCACGCTGCACACCCGCGAGGACGGCCGTGTCCTGCGCACCTCGCGCGACGGCGCCGTCGGCCCCAGCGCGGGCGTACTGGAGGACTACGCGGACGTCGCGGAGGGCTATCTCACGCTGTACGCGGTCACGGGCGAGGCCCCGTGGCTGGAGCGGGCCGGGAAGCTGCTGGACGGGGTGCTCGCCCACTTCACCGCGCCCGACGGCACCCTCTACGACACGGCCGACGACGCGGAAGCGCTCATCCGCCGCCCGCAGGACCCCACCGACAACGCGACCCCGTCCGGCTGGACCGCCGCCGCGAACGCGCTGCTCACCTATGCCGCGTACACCGGCAGCGCCCCGCACCGCGACGCCGCCGAGCGGGCGCTCGGCATCGTGCGCGCGCTCGCCGGACGCGCTCCGCGCTTCATCGGCTGGGGGCTCGCGGCGGGCGAGGCGGCGCTGGACGGGCCCCGCGAGGTCGCCGTCGTCGGGCACGCGGACGACCCGGCCACCGCGGGACTGCACCGCGTCGCGCTGCTGTCGACCGCGCCCGGCGTGGTCGTCGCGACGGGCGAGCCGACCGGGACCACGGACACGGGTACGGGCACGGGAGCGGGCGTTCCGCTGCTGCGGGACCGGCCCCTGCTGGAAGGGCGCCCGGCCGCCTACGTGTGCCGGAACTTCACATGCGACGCGCCGACGGCCGACCCGCGGATCCTCCAGCAGACGCTGCGGAGCTAGCCGCGCCGCCCGGGGCCGCCGAGGAACCGGCCGCCGAGGAGCCGGACGCCGCAGGGCCGGACGCCGACGAACTGAGGCCCCGCTCCAGCACGTCGAGGGAGCGCCGCACGACCTCCACCAGGTCCTCCTCGGCGCCGTACTCGCCGTAGTAGAGCATCGCCTCGGTGAGGCCGCCGAGCACGGCCCCGGTGTAGACGCGCAGTTCCAGGTCCTCCAGCGGCCGTCCCGTGCGCTCGGAGAGGGCGCGGGCCACGAAGCGGCTCGTGGTGCCCGCGCTCTCCGTCATCCGGGCGCGGATGGCGGGGACCTCGCAGGCGAGCCGGATGCGCTGGTACGTCTCGGCGGGCTCCACCTCGTACGCCTGCTCCAGCACCTCCATGATCGCGTGGCGGAGGGCGATGATGGGCGGTTCGTCGGCGGGGCGGTCCTTGAGTGCCTGCTCCATCAGCGGGTCGTACTCGTCGGTGAGGACGATGTCTTCCTTCGTCGGGAAGTAGCGGAAGACGGTGCTGGGGGAGACCTCCGCCTCCTCCGCGATCTGGTCGACGGGTGTCGCGTCGTACCCCTGCTCGGCGAAGAGCCGGTACGCGGTCATGCGGATCGCCTGTCGGGTCCGGATCTTCTTCCGCTCCCGGAGTCCCAGCTTGGGCGCGGGCGGAGGGGTCTTGGTGCGTGCGGGGGCCATGGATCTCATTGTCGGGCATCACCGGGCGACCGGGCCATGTCCGCGTCGCCCCGTGTGCCGGTGCCTTCCGCCGGTGCGCCCTGCCTCCGGTTGGGCAGCAGCGTCCCCGTCAGCAGCGCCGCGGCGAGCGCGGCGAACCCGCACACCGCGAGGACCTGGCCCATCCCCTCCACGAAGGCGGCGTCGGCCGAGGCGCGCAGGGACGGGAGCGCCAGCCGGTCGGCGACGAGGTGCGCGGCGATCACCGAGTCGCCCGCTGCCTCGGCCGCGGGGCCCGGCAGTCCGCCCGTGTCCAGCCCGCTCCGGTACGTGCCGGACAGCAGGCTGCCCAGCAGCGCGACCCCGAGCGCCGTGCCCGTCTGCCGGACCGTCATCAGCAGCCCGGAGCCGCTGCCCGCGCGGTCCCGGGGCAGTGCGGCCAGCGCCGCGTCCATGGCGGGCACCATCGCGAAGCCGACGCCCGCGCCCGTGACGGTCAGCCAGGCCGCCGTCAGCGCGTAGCCGTCGGACACGTCCGTGCGGGCGCCGAGGAAGGCCGCGAACGCGAGCACCACGAGCCCGCCGCTGACCACGGGACGTGCCCCGTAACGCGCGGCGAGGGGACCAGCGCCCCGCGCGGCGACCACGATGCCCGCCATCAGGGGCAGCAGGCGCAGGCCCGTGCCGAAGGCGTCGTAGCCCAGGACGGCCTGGAGGTACTGGGGGAGGATGAAGAGCTGGCCCGCGAGGACGAACGTGCCCAGCGTGGCCGCGACGGCGTTCCAGCGGAACCCGGGGTGGGCGAGGAGGCCGAGGTCGAGCAGCGGGTGCGTCGCGCGCCGCTCCAGCAGGGCGAGCCCGGCGAGCAGTACGGCGGAGGCGGCGAAGGCGCCGGTCACCAGCGGGTCGCCCCAGCCCCGTTCCGGTCCCTCGATGATGCCGGAGACGAGCGCCGCGAGGCCCGTGACGCCCAGCACGGAGCTGAGTACGCCGACGCGCGGCGCGGACGGGTCGCGGGTCTCGGGGAGCAGCAGGGCGCAGGCGGCGATGCCGACGACCGCGAGCGGCACGTTGACCAGGAAGACCGAGCCCCACCAGAAGTGCTCCAGCAGCCAGCCTCCGATGATCGGCCCGAGCGGCATCCCGCCCGCGACGGCCGCGGTGATGACGCCGATGGCCTTGGTGCGCTCCCGCTCGTCCTCGAAGAGGGAGGGCAGCACGGAGAGCGCGAGCGGCGTCATCAGGGCCGCGCCCAGGCCCATGCCCGCGCGGGCCGCGATGACCTGCGCCGCGCTGTCGGCGAGGGTGCCCGCCAGCGAGCCGGCGAGGAAGACGGCGAACCCGGCGAGGAGCATCCGGCGCCGCCCGAAGCGGTCTCCCAGCAGCCCGGCCGGAAGCATGGTGGCGGCGAAGACGACGACGTACGCGTCCACGATCCACTGCAACTCGCCCGTGTCGGCGCCGAGCTGGCCCGCCATGTGGGGCAGGGCGACGTTGAGGATCGTCAGGTCGAAGCCGAGGACGAGCATGCTGGAGCCGAGGGCCGCGAGGGCCCACCAGCGGCGGCGGGCGGGGTGCCGGGTCATGACGTCCTCCAACAGTGAGAGTCAAATGACAGTAACTCTCAAAAAGGAGGCGGCGTCAATATGCTCTCCCGTCCTGGTGACCGGGCCTGTGCTCCGGGTGACCCAAAACACGAGGCGCCCCGCGATACGCGCCCGTAAGGTGGCGATATGCAGGTGATCCAATCGACCAAGCTCGCCAATGTCTGCTACGAGATCCGTGGCCCGGTTCTTGAGGAGGCGATGCGACTTGAGGCGGCGGGGCACCGCATTCTCAAGCTGAACACCGGCAATCCGGCGGCCTTCGGCTTCGAGTGCCCGCCGGAGATCCTGGAGGACATGCTCCGCAACGTCGGCGAGGCCCACGGCTACGGCGACGCGAAGGGCCTGCTCTCCGCGCGCCGCGCGGTGATGCAGCACTACCAGACGGTGGGCATCGAGCTGTCCGTCGAGGACATCTACCTCGGCAACGGCGTCTCCGAGCTGATCCAGATGTCCATGCAGGCGCTGCTCGACGACGGCGACGAGGTGCTCGTCCCCGCGCCCGACTACCCCCTGTGGACCGCCTCGGTCTCGCTCTCGGGCGGCACCGCCGTGCACTACCGCTGCGACGAGCAGGCGGACTGGATGCCCGACCTCGCGGACGTCGAGCGCAAGGTGACCGACCGCACCAAGGCGATCGTCATCATCAACCCCAACAACCCCACGGGTGCGGTGTACGACGAGGAGGTGCTGCGCGGGCTGACGGAGATCGCCCGGCGCCACAACCTGATCGTCTGCTCCGACGAGATCTACGACAAGATCCTCTTCGACGGCGCCACCCACACCCCCACGGCCACCCTCGCGCCCGACCTGCTGACCCTCACCTTCAACGGCCTCTCCAAGGCGTACCGCGTCGCGGGCTACCGCAGCGGCTGGCTGGCCGTGTGCGGCCCGAAGGCGCACGCGCAGAGCTATATAGAGGGTCTGACGATCCTCGCGAACATGCGGCTGTGCGCCAACATGCCCGCGCAGCACGCGGTGGCAGCCGCGCTCGGCGGACGTCAGTCGATCAACGACCTGGTGCTGCCGGGCGGCCGTCTGCTGGAGCAGCGCGATACGGCGTACGAGCTGCTCACGCAGATTCCGGGGGTCTCCTGTGTGAAGCCGAAGGGGGCCATCTACGCCTTCCCCCGGCTCGATCCGAAGGTCTACAAGATCAAGGACGACCGCGAGATGGTGCTCGATCTGCTTCGCTCGGAGAAGATCATGATCGTGCACGGCACCGGTTTCAACTGGCCGGAGCCCGATCACTTCCGCATCGTCAACCTTCCCCCCGCGCAGGAGCTGGCGGACGCCGTGACCCGGATCGGCACCTTCCTGGACGGCTACGGTCAGCCCTGAACCGATCGGGCTACCCGCCCGTAGTGGGGCGTACGCGGATACGGGACGGGCGCGGGGCGGACGTTTTCGAAAACCGTTTCGTGAACGAGGACAACTTTAGACGGAGTCTAAGTTAGGATGGTTTCCTGAAGCCGTGACTCAGGAGGCGATCCATGTACGAGCCGATCCGCACCAAGTCGGTCCACACCATGGCCGACTCCGCCGTCCATGAAGTTCCGCAGCGCTCGCGCGAGGAGGAGCTGGACATCCGGCTCGCCGGACACCTCACGGCGCTGCTCACCGTGACCGACGAACTGCGGGTGCTCCTGCCGGATGCCTCGTTCCACGAGGCCGCGTACCGGCTCGCGGCGCAGGTGGCGCGGCTGCGCGGTCGCGAGCCCCTGCGCGCGGCACCGTCCGCGCGCGACACCGGTGCGGCGCACCTCGCGGCCCTGCACCAGCGCGCCCACATGCTGGCGGGCAACGCGCTGGTGATCGCTACCTCGCGCGAGGACGAGGCGGCCATGGAGCTGGCCGCCGCGCGGATGGAGAGCCACGCCGCCGCGCTGGGCGTGTCCACGACGGCGTGACGGGTTGACGGCCTGACCGGGCCGGACGGTCCCCCGTGCCGCCCGGCCCGGTCAGGGCACGCGAAAGGGGCGGGGCACCTCGGTGCTCCCGCCCCTCTCGTCTTACGTCACGTCACGGGCCGCGGCGGATCAGCCCAGGCGGGCGACCAGCGCGCGGTACTCGTCCCACAGCTCCTTGGGCGTGTGGTCGCCGAAGGTGTTGAGGTGCTCGGGCACCAGGGACGCCTCGTCGCGCCAGACGTCCTTGTCGACGGCGAGGACGAAGTCCAGCTCCTCGTCGGAGAGCGCGAGTCCTTCCGTGTCCAGGCTCTCCTTCGTCGGCAGGACGCCGATCGGGGTCTCCACGCCCTCCGCCTCGCCGTTGAGGCGCTGCACGATCCACTTCAGTACGCGGCTGTTCTCGCCGAAGCCGGGCCAGACGAACTTGCCCGCCTCGTTCTTCTTGAACCAGTTGACGTAGTAGATCTTCGGCAGCTTCGAGGCGTCGGCCGCGTTCTTGCCGATGCTGACCCAGTGCGCGAAGTAGTCGCCCATGTTGTAGCCGCAGAAGGGCAGCATCGCGAACGGGTCGCGGCGCAGTTCGCCGACCTTGCCCTCGGCCGCCGCCGTCTTCTCGCTGGCCACGTTCGCGCCGAGGAAGACGCCGTGCTGCCAGTCGAAGGACTCGGTCACCAGCGGCACGGCCGAGGCGCGCCGTCCGCCGAAGAGGATCGCGGAGATGGGGACGCCGCGCGGGTCCTCCCACTCGGGCGCGATGATCGGGCACTGGCCGGCGGGGACGGTGAAGCGGGCGTTGGGGTGCGCTGCCGGAGTGGTGGACTCCGGCGTCCAGTCCTGGCCCTTCCAGTCGGTGAGGTGCGCGGGCGCCTCCTCCGTCATGCCCTCCCACCACACGTCGTTGTCGTCCGTGAGCGCGACGTTGGTGAAGACCGAGTTGCCCCACAGGGTCTTCATGGCGTTGGCGTTCGTGTGCTCGCCCGTGCCGGGCGCGACGCCGAAGAAGCCCGCCTCCGGGTTGATCGCGTAGAGCTGCCCGTCCTCGCCGAACCGCATCCAGGCGATGTCGTCGCCGATGGTCTCGACCGTCCAGCCCGGGACCGTCGGCTCCAGCATGGCGAGGTTGGTCTTGCCGCAGGCGGAGGGGAAGGCGGCGGCCACGTACTTGGACTCGCCGCGCGGCGGGGTCAGCTTGAGGATGAGCATGTGCTCGGCGAGCCAGCCCTCGTCGCGTGCCATGACGGAGGCGATGCGCAGCGCGTAGCACTTCTTGCCCAGCAGCGCGTTGCCGCCGTAGCCGGAGCCGAAGGACCAGATCTCGCGGGACTCGGGGAAGTGCGAGATGTACTTCGTGCTGTTGCACGGCCACGGCACGTCGGCCTCGCCGTCGGCCAGCGGCGCCCCGACGCTGTGGACGGCCTTGACGAAGAAGCCGTCCTCGCCCAGCTCGTCCAGCACCGGCTGTCCCATGCGGGTCATCGTGCGCATGGAGACGGCGACGTAGGCGGAGTCGGTGATCTCGACGCCCAGCGCGGAGAGCGGCGAGCCGAGCGGGCCCATGCAGAACGGGACGACGTACATCGTCCGGCCGCGCATCGCGCCACGGAAGACGCCCCGCTCACCGGAGGCGCCGTCGCCCTCCCCGGTGAAGCTGTTTCCTTCTCCGGTAAAGATGGCCCGCATCTCGGCGGGGTCCTTCCAGTGGTTCGTCGGGCCCGCGTCCTCCTCCTTCTCGGAGCAGATGAACGTGCGGTCCTCCACGCGGGCGACGTCGGTCGGGTCGGAGGCGGCGTAGTAGGAGTTCGGGCGTTTGATCGGGTCGAGTTTCCTGAAGGTGCCCTTCTCGACGAGCTCCTCGCTGAGGCGCTCGTACTCGGCCTCGGATCCGTCGCACCAGACGATCCGGTCGGGCTCGGTGAGGGCGGCGATCTCGTCGACCCAGGCGATGAGTCCCTGGTGACGGGTGGGGACAGAGGTAGTGGTGGGAGCCGCAGAACTGCGCGCCACGATCGCTCCAGACGGTTGAGGGTTATGAGCGGATACCTGCACGTATATCCGCTTTCCTTTGTCTCTCAGCGCGCCCCTTGGGGGCCACGACCCGGATGCGTTCGTGGCTGAACTCAGGGATGCTCATCCGGTGCCGCCCTTGCTCATTTGATCATCCGAGCCTAGAGCGTCTCTGTCCAGATGGGAACGGTGTGGCCATCGCCACTCGCGGGGGTGCCGCCGAGGACCGCCGTAACCTACGGTTCCGTAGGTCCGCGTAGGTACGATTGCCCGCATGACTGCCGTGCCCCGCTCGCAGGAGCAGACGACCGTCCCTGAAACGTCCACAAGCGCGAACAGTGCGGAGAGCGCGCAGAATGCGCAGAGCGCGGGCGAGCCGGGCCACCACCCGGCCGGTTCGGCCGCCGCCACCATCGAGTCGGCCGGGGCCTCGGTCGGCTCGGCCGCGGCGGCGATTCCGCAGCTCATCAAGCCCCGGCTGCGGGGCTGGCTGCACGCGGGCATGTTCCCCGCGGTCCTGATCGCCGGGATATTCCTCACCGCGCTCGCCGGAAGCACCCGGGGGCGCATCGCCTGCGCCGTCTACACGCTCAGCGCGTGCCTGCTCTTCGGCATCAGCGCCCTCTACCACCGTGGCGACTGGAGCCCGCGGGCCAACGCCGTCCTGCGACGCCTCGACCACGCCAACATCTTCCTGATCATCGCGGGCACCTACACGCCGCTGACGATCCTGCTGCTGCCCGACGGGCGCGGCGACCTGCTCCTGTGGGGGGTCTGGGCCGCCGCGCTGTTCGGCATCGCCTTCCGCGTCTTCTGGGTCGGCGCGCCCCGCTGGCTCTACACGCCCTGCTACATCGCGATGGGCTGGGCCGCGGTCTTCTTCCTGCCGGACTTCCTCCAGAAGGGCGGCATCGCGGTCCTCGTCTGCGTCATCGTCGGCGGACTTCTCTACAGCGCGGGCGGCATCATCTACGGCATCAAGCGCCCGAACCCCTCCCCGCGCTGGTTCGGCTTCCACGAGGTCTTCCACTCCCTGACGCTCGCGGCGTTCGTCGTCCACTACGTGGGCATCTCCCTGGTGGCCTACCAGCACCACTGACGGGGCTGAACGGGCGCTTGCGCGCTGGTTCTCCGACGCGCTCGCGGGACCGGGCCCGGCTCCCTCGGGAGCCGGGCCCGCGCGGCACACAGGCCCCACGCCGCCGAATTCCGGACCGAGACGTATTGCGCTGGAGCGCACTCCAATACCTAGCTTCGGGCGCATGCGATACATCAAACTCGGCACGACCGGGCTGGAAGTCTCCGCCATCGCCCTCGGCTGCATGAGCTTCGGCGAGCCGGACCGGGGCGGCGAGTCCTGGTCGCTGGGCGCGGACGCCGGCCGGGAGATCATCAAGCAGGCCCTTGAGGGCGGCGTCAACTTCCTCGACACGGCCAATGGGTACAGCGCCGGAAGCAGCGAGGAGATCGTCGGCCAGGCGGTCAAGGACTTCACCCGGCGCGAGGAGGTCGTCCTCGCCACCAAGGTGTGGATGCGGATGCGCCCCGGCCCCAACGGCGCCGGGCTGTCCCGCAAGGCGATCTTCGCCGAGCTGGACGCCTCCCTGAAGCGGCTGGGCACCGACTACATCGACCTGTACCAGATCCACCGCTGGGACTACGACACCCCGATCGAGGAAACCCTCGAGGCGCTGCACGACGCGGTCAAGTCCGGGAAGGTCCGCTACATCGGAGCCTCCTCCATGTACGCCTGGCAGTTCACCAAGGCCCTGTACCTGGCCGACCTGAACGGCTGGACCCGGTTCGTGTCGATGCAGGACCACTACAACCTCATCCACCGGGAAGCAGAGCGGGAGATGCTCCCGCTCTGCGCCGACCAGGGCGTCGGCGTGATCCCGTGGAGCCCGCTGGCACGGGGCAGGCTGACGCGGGCCCGGGACACCGCCACGGCGCGTGCCGAGACCGACGAGGGCGGCAGGATCCTCTACCGCGACGGGGACCAGGCGGTGGCCGAACGCGTCCACGAGATCGCGGGCAAGCGGGGCCTGTCCCCGGCCCAGGTCGCCCTGGCCTGGGTCATGCGCAACCCGACGGTGACCTCGCCCATCGTCGGGGTCACCAAGCCGGCCCAGCTCGCCGACGCGGTCGCCGCGGTGGACGTCGAACTCGACGACGACGAGGCCGCCTACCTGGAGGAGCCCTACCAGCCGCACGAGGCCGCCTACTTGGAGGAGTCCTTCTACAAGGCACGCCCTGTGGCGGGCTCCCGGTAGTCCGGGCTGCCGCCGGGCCTTCGACGAGTGGAAGACGGGCGCGACCGCTGGTCGCCGCGCGCGTAGGCGGCAGCCTGCTCCATGTCTGCGGGGCCCACCCCCAGGGCCCGTGCGAGGAATGGCAGCCAGCTCTCCGGAACGCGCTCGCCCCGTTCCCACCGTGACACCTCGTTCCGGGTGACCGAGTGCGTACCGGAGACCGTGCACAGCCGTGCGGCGAGTTGCCGCTGTGACAGCCCTGTTCCCTGCCGGAGCCCGGCCAGATACCCACCGAAGCGTCGCCGACGATCGTCCCCATCCATCGGGCCTCCGTGGTCAACCGCGTGTCGCGCCCTCCGGCCAGACCACATCCACCGGCAGCCCGGCCCCGCGCGCTTCCTCCGCCACGTCCGCCGTGCCGCCGCCCTCGCCCGAGGGCGGCTGTCCGTCCCAGACCGCGACCAGACGGTCGGCCCGTTCCAGCAGCACGGCGTTCGCCGCCTCGTACGCCTGCCGGTTCGCCGACGCGTGGGGCATCACCAGGACCTCGTCGGCCGCCCCGACGAGCCGGT
>NZ_BAAGSO010000086.1:60037-152418 GCF_054782395.1 Streptomyces daliensis
GTGCTCGGGCTTCACCTTCGCCTGCCGGTAGTCCTCGCTCGGCACGACCACGACAAGCCGCCCGCCGACCGCGAGCAGCGCCTCAGCGAACAGGGAGTCGCTGCCCTTCGCGATGCACGAGACGCCGGTCAGGTCCGACGGCGCGTAGCGCGCGAGCAACTCCTCCAGACCTGCCCGCACCAGGGGGACGGTGCCGTCGGTCAGATCCATGTGCCCGGTCACCGCGATCGTGGTCACGTCGCCCGTCCCTCCTCAGCTCGCCAACAGGTCCCGCAGCGCTTCCGTGGGGCCTGGCCGAATGGGCGCATCCTTCCACGGGCGCATGGCGTGCTCCGGTCTGGAGGGCGGCCCTCTTCTTCGGGAGGGCGCGGGCTGTGCGGGCTGTGGTGCGTCAGGTGAGGAGCAGGTGTCCGTGCTGGTCGAGGAGCGCGCGCACTTCGGGTACGGGGAAGGGGCGGAGGCGTTCCAGCACCACGCGGGTGCGTGCGGCGGTTCTGTCCGAGGACAGGGCCGCCGAGGACTCGATGATCCGTTGTGCTTCAGCCGCTGCCTGTTCCGGCTCGTTGGCGTCCGCCAGGGCCACCGCCAGCCACGACCGGTACAGCGCCAGCTCGCGTGCGTGTGTCGCGTCGTAGCGGCCGAGCACGTCCGTGAGCAGGGGCACGGCTCGTAACGGCCGGAGCAGTTCGGTGAACACGCGCGCGTCCATCACCTCAAGTTCCGCTGTGCTCACCCAGTAGGCCCACGCCGGGGGCCGTTCCCCGCCCTCCGGACTCTCCGAACTCAGGGCGTCGTGCGCCTGGCCGAGGGCGCGGAGCGCGGGCTGTGCCTCGCCTGCCCGTGTATGAGCCCACGCCACTCGGTCGAGGAAGAGCGCGCGAGCCGTGGCAGGGGCGTCCTCACCGGCTTCCCGTACCGCGGCATCGGCCAGCTCGACGCCCTCGCGCTCCCGGCCGTTGTTGGACCACTGATAGGCCAACGACCCGGCGAGGTTGCCGACCAGCGGCGCGTCCTCGGCCTGGCGTGCCGCGTCCAGCCCGACGCGGTAGGCCCGTTCCGCGTCCGCAAGACGCCCCGCGTCGCTGGCGATCCACCCCACGATCTGCCCCAGCTCCCCCACCTGCACCAGCAGGGCACGCCCCGTCTCCTCCGTGAACGACGCCTCGCGGTGCAGCATGACCGAGGCGCGCAGCTCGCGGAAGGCGGGCGCGATCAGATCGCCGCCCGCCAGGACATCGTCCGCGAGACGCAGCGCGTGGACCCGACTCGCCAGGGCGGACACTTCCTCGCGCCCGATCCGACGACCAGAGCGCACCACCTGTCGGAAGAGATCACCCGGCGGCAGCAGCTCCGCCAGCGAGGGAGCCGGTCCAGGAAGGCGCCACCGCTGGTCGCCGCGCGCGTAGGCGGCAGCCTGCTCCATGTCTGCGGGGCCCACCCCCAGGGCCCGTGCGAGGAATGGCAGCCAGCTCTCCGGAACGCGCTCGCCCCGTTCCCACCGTGACACCTCGTTCCGGGTGACCGAGTGCGTACCGGAGACCGCGCACAGCCGTGCGGCGAGTTGCCGCTGCGACAGCCCTGTTCCCTGCCGGAGCCCGGCCAGATACCCACCGAAGCGTCGCCGCCGAATGTTCTCACCCATCGGGCCTCCCCTCACCGTCCAGTCTGGCCCCCTCCTGGCCCCCCTTGTGGCTCCTTCCCCGGCGAATCACCCCAGATGTGATGGGAGTCCAGGCAAGACCCCCACGACCACACGGTGAGGAGCGTCAGCATGCTGAAGACAACTGCCGAGGGGCCGTCCGCGCCTGCGGCAGAGGAACACCGGACAGCGATGACGCTGCGGGTGTACCGGATCGAGGGCCGGACGGGGAGCCGCACCGATCTCCGCGCGGTGGACCCGACACCGGGCGGACCGCTGATCTCCCAGGTGTGGCCGCCATGCGCGTGTCGCCGCTGCCGCGCGCGGGCCGGAGGGCGGGTCCGGTGAGCGCCGAGATTCCGCCCTCGCGGATGCGCTGGGAGATCCGGCCCGCAGGACAGGGGTGGGATGCGGTGCGCATGGCTGCAACGTTGGGTCGGCCGGTGCTCGCGCAGCTCGGGGACGCCGCAACCGTCTACTGCGATGAAGAAGACCTCATCTTCCTCGTTCCGTACGACACCGGTGGCGGTTTTGGGGCTGGCACCGAGTATCTGAGTATCGGCGCGTGGCTGTTCATGCCCGGCCCGCAGCGCACACAGGGCCCCGGCGTGCGGGGTTTCAGATCGGGCCGACCGCTCTTGATGACCCGCCCGCAGCGCACACAGGGCCCCGGCGTGCACTGGCTCAGCGGCAACGAGCGCACCTGCACCTCACCCGAAGCGCTACGGGCCGCGCTGGACGCCGTACGCCAACAGGCACCGGAGGCGGACCGGTGAGCGCGTCGCGTGAGTGTGCGGTGGAGGGCGACCGCCACGTGGGTCCCGTCGTGCGCTACCTGCCCACCGCGCGTTACCCGTGGCACGAACCGGTGTGGCTGTGCCCCTGGCACGGCGCCTACCTCCCCCTCGCGGCGATCCGCGCCCACGTGACCGGAGAGACCGTGGCCCGTGTCATCACCGTCTTCACCGGCGCCGGAAAACGCCCCACCGACGACACCGCGCCGGATGCCGAATCACCGCCCGCCCTGCGGGTGGTGGGACCGCCGTGACCGGGGTCTGTGGCCGGTGCGGCTGCTGGACCGCAGAAGGGCGCATCGTCCAGTGGCACTGGCCGGAACAGCCCGTCCTGGCCTGCCCCCTGTGCCCACCAGGGCGGCGTGAGCAGATCGCCTCCATAACGGTCCTCGCCGCACTCATCGTCACCCTCGTCTACGTCACCGCCACCCGCTGAACCCCAGGAGCAAATCTGTGCCTCGCGACCACACCGTCCTTATCCCCGCCGACCCCGAGGATGTCTTCTACGACCCCCACGGCTGGGCGGCATCAGCGGGCTTCCCCATCGCCGTGCTCGAAGGCCAACAGCAACACTTCGTGATGCGCCGCATCCAGGACCGCGCCGTGCGCCTCATGTACGAGCTGCCGCACGGCCCGGCGTTCCTCACCAGCTACCCGCGCCCCATGCCCTCAGGCCAGGTCATCGAGATCATGGAAGGCAACCTCGCCACCCTCCTCACCGCCCACGCCTGCCACCCCCTGCGCCTGCGCGAGAAGGGCGAACGCATCACGGTGGACGGCGAGACCCGCGACTGCCTGTCCACCCTCCTCACCCCCCGGCACTGGTGGCATGCCCGCCACACCCGCATCGGCAAGGCGCTGGAGCACGAGGGCCGCGCCGTCATCCTCACGGCACCGCTCGTCGGCGGGCGGGCACTCCAACTGACCACCGTCACCCCATAAAGCGCCCGCCCCCGGGGAACCGTCGGCAGCGGTCCAGGGGGCGGGCCCCACGTCCCGGTGTGGGCGTGACGGCGACCGGCACCCGGACCCCGTGCCGGGGCACCCGCGCGGGGGCACCCCCGCGCCCCCGCCTCGACCCCGGTCAGGCCCGTGCGCCGCCGTCGACGGGGAGGACCGTGCCCGTCACGTACGAGGCGCGGTCGCTCAGCAGCCAGGCAGCGGCCTGGGCGATCTCCTCCGGGTCGGCGGCCCGGCGCAGTGGGGTCGCCGCGTTGAGGCGGTCGATGACGCCCGGTGAGGCCGCGTCCCAGTCGCGGATCATCTCGGTCAGCGTCGTGCCCGGTGCGATCGCGTTGACGCGGATGCCCTCCGGGCCGTACGTCATGGCCGCCGACTCGGTGAGGCTGTTGACCGCACGCTTCATGGCGCCGTAGGCGGGAAGTTCGGGGTTGCCGCGGAGGCTGCCGATGCTGCTGTTGTTGACGATGGCGCCCGTGCCAGCCGTGGCGCGGATGGCGGCGACCTGGGCCGACATGGCCAGCCAGGGGCCCTTGAGGTTGACGGCGTAGACGTGGTCGAAGTCGGTCTCCGGCGTCTGGTCCATCGGGCCCGGCGGCACGCCCGTCGCGCCGTTGTTGAAGGCGCCGTCCAGTCGCCCGTACAGCTCCACGGTCCGTTCGACGGTGGCGCGGACGCTGGCCGCGTCGGCCAGGTCGCAGACCGCGTAGTCGGCGGTGCCGCCCGCCGCCCTGACCTCCTCGGTCACGGCCTTCAGCTGGGACTCCGTGCGGGCCGCGAGCAGCAGCCTGGCGCCCTCACGGGCGAACAGGCGGGCCGCGGCGGCGCCGATGCCGCGGCCCGCGCCGGTGATGAGGACGGTCTTGTCCGCCAGCAGGCCCAGAGACGGGTTCGGTGTGGTGATGTTGTTGTCCATGCCGGTGAGCCTGCCGCCGGGCCCGGCGCGTATCCAGGCACCGGTGGTACCTGGCTGCGGCGTCGGCGTCCCGCGACACTGGACGCGTGGACAGACGAGAACTGGCGGACTTCCTGCGCAGCAGGCGCGAGCGCATCACCCCGGCCGACGTCGGCCTGCCCGCCGGGCCGCGACGGCGCACCCCGGGGCTGCGCCGCGAGGAGGCGGCGCGACTGGCCTTCATCTCGACGGAATACTGGACGCGCCTGGAGCAGGCCCGAGCGCCGCGCCCCTCGCGCGAGGTGCTGGCCGGGCTCGCCCGCGCGCTGCGCCTCTCGGACGCCGAGCGCGACCACCTGCACCACCTGGCGGGCGCGCCGCCAGGACCGTCGCGAGGGCCCTCGCGCGAGGTGCGCCAGAGCCTCGCCGATCTGCTGGACCGGCTGCCGATGGCCGCCGCCTTCGTGCTGTCGGCGGCGTACGAGGTCATCGCCTGGAACGCGCTGGCCGCAGCGCTCATGGAGGACTTCTCGGCCCTCCCGCGCCGCGACCGCAATCTCGTGCGCCGCACCTTCCTCGGGCCGCACCCGGAGGGGCGGCGGCTCTACGGGCTCTCCGACGCGGACGAGTTCGCCCGGCACGCGGCCCAGCAGCTCCGCGCCGCCGCGGCCCGCTACCCCGACGATCCGGAGGTGGCCGCGCTGGTGGCCGAACTCCTCGCCGGGAGCGAGGAGTTCGCCGAGCTGTGGGCCTCGCACGACGTCAGCGACGAGCCGAGGCTGTGCAAGACCCTGCACCATCCCCTCGTCGGGCCCGTCACCGTGGACTGCGACGTGCTCGACGTCGCCGACCGCGACCAGCGCGTGGTCATCTACACCGCCGTCCCCGGCTCATCGTCCGAGGAGGCGCTGCGGCTGCTCTCGGTCGTCGGCACCCAGCGCATGGACGTGCCCGGCTGACGGGCCCCGGCGCCCGGCCCGGACCTCAGCGGGCGGCGGGTGTGCGCCGTACCGAGCGGCCCGCCAGGACGTCCGTGCGGCGGCCGTCCTCGATCACGGGACGGCCGTCGATCAGGACGTGCGGGATGCCGACGGGCAGCGTGCGCGGCGCCTCGAAGGTGGAACCGGCGGCGACCGTCTCCGGGTCGAAGAGGACGAGGTCGGCGCGGTACCCCTCGCGCACCAGCCCCCGGTCGGGCAGCCGCAGCCGCGCCGCTGCCCGCGAGGTGAGGTGCGCGACGCACTCCTCCAGCGAGAGGACGCCCAGTTCGCGCACATAGCGGCCGAGGTACTGCGGGAACGTGCCGTAAGCGCGGGGGTGCGGCTTGGTGCCCTGGAGGATGCCGTCGCTGCCGCCCGTGTGCACGGGGTGGCGCATGATCTGCCGGACGTTCTCCTCGTGGCCCACGTGCTGGAGGATCGTCGAGCCGAGCCGGTCCTCGACGAGCAGCCGGTGCGCGGTGACGAACGGCTCCTCGCCGCGCTCTGCCGCCGACTCCGCGAGGGTCTTGCCGACGTACGCGTCCAGCGCCGGATCGCTGACGCCCGAGATCTCGATGGCGTCCCACTCGATGGGCACCCCGTGGCAGCCGTCTGCGCCCTCGACCTCCATGACGTGGCGGATGCGCGCCGTGGTCTCCGGGTCCGCGAGCCGCTTCATGACCGACTCGGGCCCGCCCTCGCTCGCCCAGCTCGGCAGCATCGCGACGAGCGTCGTGCAGCCGGGGGTGTACGGGTAGGTGTCGAGCGTGATGTCCGCGCCGTCGCCCACCGCGCGGTTCAGGAGGGCCAGCAGTTCGGGGGCCTTGCCCTTGTTCACGCCGAAGTTCATGGTGGCGTGCGCGAGATGGAGCGCGCAGCCCGCCTCGTGGGTGAGCGCGACCATCTCCTCGTACGCCTGGAGCGCGCCCGCGCCGTAGGAGCGGTGGTGCGGGCAGTAGTAGCCGCCGTACGCGGCGACGGTGCGGCACAGTTCCGTCAGCTCCGCGTCCGACGCGTACATGCCCGGTGTGTAGGTGAGCCCGGAGGACATGCCGACCGCGCCCTGCTCCAGGCCCTCCGCGACGAGCCGGCGCATGCGCGTGACCTCGTCGGGCGTCGCCGGCCTGGCGTCCCAGCCGACGGCGAGCATCCGCACGGTGCCCTGCGGGATCAGATACGCGGCGTTGACGGCGGTGCCCTGGCGGTCGATGCGGTCGAGGTACTCGCCGACGGTGCGCCAGTCGAAGTCGATGTCGCTGCCGTCGCCGTTCCAGCCCGTGATGGCGGAGCGCACCTCGGCCAGGGTGCGCTCGTCCACGGGCGCGTAGGACAGGCCGTCCTGGCCGATGACTTCGAGGGTGACGCCCTGCGCTGCCTTCGCCGAGTGGTCGGGGTCGCGCAGCAGCGCGAGGTCGGAGTGGGCGTGCATGTCGATGAACCCGGGGGAGAGGGCCAGCCCGTCCGCCTCGATGACCCGCCTGCCCTGGGGGCGCGGCTCCGTCGCGTCCTCGCGGCGGATCTCGGCGACGCGGCCCTCGCGTACGCCGACGTCGGCGCGGTAGGAGGGACCGCCGCTGCCGTCCACGACGCGGGCGTCTCTGATGACCAGGTCCATGTTCATGCCCATGTTCTTCCTCACTCCACCCTTCGGTTCCGCGCGGCCCTCAGAAGAAGGTGCGGATCAGGTCCGTCACCGTGCCGTCCGCCTCGACGAGGGGGATGAGCTGCCACTTGTCGAAGATCGTGCACGGGTGCGACATGCCGAGCGCGACCCAGTCCCCGACCTCCAGCTCGACGCCCTCGTCCGTGCGCACCCACGCGTGCTGGTCGGAGAGCCCCGTGACGGTGATGCCCTCGGCGCCCCGCACCGTGCCGTCGCGCGAGGAGCGCACCGCGTGCGCCTCGGGCAGGTGGAGGTCGTAGGCCGCGTCGCGCTTGCCCGCGTTCAGGAACGCCTGGCCTGGCGCGGGCCGCGAGACGACCTGCGTCCACAGCGTGAAAGCGGACTGGAGCGCGCCCTCGTCGGGGACGCGGTTGAAGGGGGTCAACTCCTTGTAGTGGCCGTCGTCGTGCGAGACGTACGCGCCCGAGCGCAGCAGCTTCAGCACCGGCCGCGACAGCTCGGGCAGCTCGGCGAAGACCTCGGCGACCGCGTCGAACCAGGCGCTGCCGCCCGCGCTCACGACGATCTCGTCCACGCCGTCGAAGTGCCCGTCCGCGTCGAGCCCGGCGGCCAGCGCGGTGAGGCGGCGCAGCCAGGCCGTCACGCGGGCGTGGTCGGCCTGCGGGACCTCGCCCTCGTAGCCCGCGACGCCGGCCAGGCGCAGGGTGCCGGTGGCGGCGACGGCTCCGGCCAGCGCTCGGCACTCGTCCTCGGTGCGGGCGCCGGTGCGCGCGCCCTCGCCCGCGCCCAGCTCGATCACGACGTCGACGGGGCGGGTGGCGCCCGCGTCGCGCAGCGCCTC
Organism: Streptomyces daliensis; assembly: GCF_054782395.1. Taxonomy (NCBI): domain Bacteria; kingdom Bacillati; phylum Actinomycetota; class Actinomycetes; order Kitasatosporales; family Streptomycetaceae; genus Streptomyces; species Streptomyces daliensis. Next base: position 67,771 of record NZ_BAAGSO010000086.1, read on the forward strand.
GTCCATCAGCGCGACGCCGCGCTCGGAGTCGACGTAGCAGACGAACCGGAAGCCGGGGTCCGCGTCCAGCTCGCCCGCGACCCAGCGCAGCGCTGCGGCATCCACCAGCTCGTTGGCGAGGAAGATCCGGGGCACGCCGTAGGCGCGGGCCACGCGCGCCTGGTGCGGGACGGCGAGGGTGATGCCCCAGGCGCCGTGCTCCAGTTGGCGCGCGAAGAGCTGCGGCGCCATGGAGGTCTTGCCGTGCGGTGCGAAGGCGAGCCCGTGGCGTGCCGAGTAGGTCTCCATCAGCGCGAGGTTGTGCTCCAGGCGCTCGGCGGACAGGGCCATGACGGGGGTGGTGAAGCCGCCGGTGAACACGTTGCGGCGCTCGGCCGCCAGCGCGCCGACGGTCGTCCCGGCCGCGTCCGGGGGGAGCCCCTTGAAGCGGTGGTCGACCTTCTCGTCGGCGAGGCGGGCCAGACGGGCGAGGTCGGCCGAGCGGTCGGCGACTGCGTTGTCGGCGGCGGTCATGGCGGCTCCGTAAAAAATCTTGTTGCAAGAAATGCAACAGCCATTGCGTATAACGCTCACTGCTGTCTAGCATCCCGGCGAACACCCGGTCAATGGATCCCAAGGCGATCCCAAGGGCATCCCGAGGATGAGGAGCGGTACAGATCGTGACCAGCACCCCGCACGCCGACGTCGTCTGCCTGGGCGAGTCCATGGTCACGTTCCTGCCCTCCCGCCCCGGCCCACTGGCCGACGTGCCCTCCTTCGCACGGGCCATCGGCGGCGCCGAGTCCAACGTGGCCTGCGCCCTCGCCCGCGCCGGGCACACCACGCGCTGGGTCAGCCGGGTAGGCGCCGACGGCTTCGGCGACCACCTCGTGGCGGCCGTCGCCGGGCACGGCGTGGACGTCTCGGCCGTCGAGCGCGACGCGGACCGGCCGACGGGGATCTACTTCCGCACGGAGGGCGAGCGCGACGCGGGGCTCGCGGGGGAGGACCCGGGCGCCGGGCCCGTCGCCGAGGTCGCCTACTACCGCGCCGGGTCGGCCGCCTCCGCCATGTCCCCGGACAACACCCCCGTCGAGCGCGCCGACACGGGCCGCGTCCTGCACCTCACCGGCATCACGGCCGCGCTCTCCGACGGCTGCCTCGCGCTGCTGCGCACCCTCACCGCGCCGCGCCCCGGGCGCCCGCTCGTCTCCTTCGACGTCAACTACCGCATGGGCCTGTGGTCCTGTGCCCCCGAGGGCGGCGGCCCCGGCGTCCTGCTGGACCTCGCGCGCGGCGCCGACGTGGTCTTCGTCGGCGACGACGAGGCCGAGGCCGCCTGGGGCGTCACGGGCGGCCCTGCCGCCGTACGGGCCGCGCTGCCCGAGCCCGCCGTGCTGGTGGTCAAGCAGGGCTCGCGGGGCGCCACCGCGTTCGCCCGCCGCGACGCGGCCGACGGGGCGGACGGGGCCGACGGCGCGGACGGGGCTGACGGCACGGGCGGGGCCGACGGTGCCCGCGAGGACCAGGTCGTCTCCGTGCCCGCGCTGCGCGTGGACGTCGTCGCGTCCGTCGGCGCGGGGGACGCCTTCGCCGCCGGGTTCCTCTCCGCCACCCTGCGCGGGCTGCCGCTGCGCGAGCGGCTGCGCCACGGCCACCTCACCGCTGCCGCCGCGCTCACCGTGCCGGGCGACCTTGCAGCGCCCCCGGCCCGCGCGCACGCCGACCGGCTGGCCGCACTCGACGACGAGGCGTGGGGGACACTGCGTCTCGGCCCCGGCTGGACCGGCGAACCGGACAGCGAACCGGGAACGGGAACGGGAACGGGAACGGGAACGGACCGCGAACCGGAACCCGCACAGGACCCGGACGGCCGGGCCGCGAACGCACCGGAAGCGGCGACCCAGAGCGCGGCACAGATCGCAGAGGCAGAGAAGGCGAACGCCACATGAGCCAGACCGTCGACAGAGCCCTGAGCATCCTCCCCCTCCTCGCCGAGGGCCCTGCCAACCTGGAGCAGGTGTCCCAGCGGCTCGGCGTCCACAAGTCCACCGCGCTGCGCCTCCTCCGTACGCTCCACGAACACGGCATCGTCTACCGCCAGCCCGACCAGCGCTACCGGCTCGGCGCGCGCCTCTTCGCGCTCGCGCAGGAGGCCGTCGAGAATCTCGACGTACGGGAGATCGCCCACCCCCACCTCGTGGAGCTGAACGAGCGGACGGGCCACACCGTCCACCTCGCCGTCTACGAGGAGAACGAGGTCCTCTACATCGACAAGGTCGAGAGCCGCTACCCGGTGCGGATGTACTCGCGCATCGGCAAGCCCGTCGCCATCACCGTCGCGGCCGTGGCCAAGCTGCTGCTCGCCGACCTCCCCGAGACCGAGCGGCGCGCCGTCGCCGAACGGCTCGACTACCCCATGTACACGCCCCGTTCGACCCCGAACGCCGCCGCCTTCCGCACGGAACTGGCGAAGGTGCGCGAACAGGGCTGGGCCACCGATCTCGGTGGTCACGAGGAGTCCATCAACTGCGTCGGCGCCCCGATCAGGGGCGCGGACGGGCGCGCCGTCGCCGCGATGTCGGTGTCCGCGCCGAACGTCGTCGTCAGCGCCGACGAACTCCTCAAGCTCGTCCCGCTGGTGCGCCGCACCGCCGACGCCGTCAGCGCCGAGTACTCAGGAAAGACCCCTCCCAAGGAACAGCAAGGACAGCAGGGAAAGCCATGAGCGAGAAGCTGACCAAGACCGCCCTCACCCCGGCGACGCACACCACCCCGCCCGCGAAGTTCTCGCACGGCGTCAAGAAGGGCAACATCCTCCAGGTCGCGGGCCAGGTCGGGTTCGGCCCGGCCGTCGAGGGCCAGGCCCCCACCCCCGTGGGCCCCGGGCTGCGCGAGCAGACCCTCCAGACCCTCGCCAACGTCGAGGCCATCCTCAAGGAGGGCGGCGCGAGCTGGGAGGACGTGATGATGATGCGCGTCTACCTCACCGACACCTCGCACTTCGCCGAGCTGAACGCGATCTACAACGAGTACTTCGACGGCCTCCAGGAGGCCCCGGCGGCCCGCACCACGGTGTACGTCGGCCTCCCGGCCGGTCTCCTCGTCGAGATCGACGCGCTGGCCGTCCTCGGCTGACGCCTCCCCGACGGGCCCGCCGGGCGCGCCGCACACCGTCGCGCCGCGCCTGGGGGCCGAAGGCCCCGTCGGACAGCGGCCGTAGGCGACCGGTGACGTACGCAGCCGTACGCCGTCCCGCGCCCCGCCCGCCGCCGCCCCCGGCACGCCGCAGCACTCCGCGGCCGTGCCCCCTCGGGCGTGACACCGCCGCGCCGCCACCCGGCCCGCCGTGCCACGGCCCCGCACAGGCCCGCGTCTGCCCATCCCCCCGAGGGCGGGCGCGGCGCCCCGGCCCGACGCGCAGGGACCCCCCGCCCACGCGTCGCGGCCGGGGCACCCCCTCCGGATCCACCCCCGCGACGCCGGCGCGAGGCCACCGCGACGCACCCCGCGCCGCCGCCGCGCGACACCCGCACCGCACCCCCGCAACCCCCCACGCCGGAGACCCGAACTCGCCGGACACCCCGAAACCAGCACGGAAACAACGAGGTTCCCCATGTTGCTCGCCGCCCCCGCGCCAGAGAGCGCGCCACCACACACCGGCGGACTGCTCGCCCTCATCGGCGGTACGGGCGGTCTGCTGACCGTCGCCGCGCTGGGCATCCTGCTGCTGCTCTTCCTGATCATCAAGGTCCGCCTCCAGCCCTTCGTGGCCCTCCTCGCGGTCTCCATCGCGGTCGGCCTGGGCGCGGGGCTCTCGGTGACCGAACTCTTCGGCACCGTCCAGAAGTCGGACGCGGTCTCGCTCATCGAGTCCGGCATGGGCGGCATCCTCGGCCATGTCGCGGTCATCATCGGCCTGGGCACCATGCTCGGCGCGATACTGGAGGTCAGCGGCGGCGCCGAGGCGCTCTCCACGCGCCTCCTCGGCCTCTTCGGCGAGAAGCGCGCCCCGCTGGCCATGGGTCTGACGGGCCTCATTTTCGGCATCCCCGTCTTCTTCGACGTCGGCATCTTCGTCCTCGCGCCGATCGTCTACGCCGCCGCCAAGCGCTCCGGCAAGTCCGTGCTGCTCTACGCGATGCCGCTGCTCGCCGGGCTCTCCATGACGCACGCCTTCCTGCCGCCCCACCCGGGCCCCGTCGCCGCCGCAGGGCTGCTGAAGGTGGACCTGGGCTGGGTCATCCTCATGGGCATCGTCTGCGGCATCCCCGCCGTGCTGGCCGCCTGGGCGTACTCCGCGTGGATCGGCAAGCGCATCTTCGTCGAGGTCCCGCAGGACATGGTCGAGGCCATGGAGGAGTCCAAGGCGGCCGTCGCCGCCGAGCAGCGCGCCTCGGGGACCACGCCAGCCGAGAAGCCCGTCGCGCTCGGCACCGTGCTCACCATCATCGGCACCCCGCTCGTCCTCATCCTCCTGGCGACGTTCTCCTCCATCGCGCTGGACCCCTCCACGCTGCGCTCGGTCATCGAGTTCTTCGGGCACCCCTTCGTGGCCCTGACCCTTGCGCTGTTCCTCGCGTACTGGCTGCTGGGCATCCGGCGCGGCTGGTCCCGCAAGTCCCTGGAGACCGTCTCCACCTCGTCGCTGAAGCCGATCGGCAACATCCTGCTCGTCGTCGGCGCGGGCGGCGTCTTCGGCGCCGTGCTCCAGGGCAGCGGCGTCGCCCAGGCCCTCGCGGACGCGTTCAGCGACGCCGGGCTGCCCGTGATCCTGCTCGCCTGGCTGATCTCCGTCGTGCTGCGCGTGGCCCAGGGCTCGGCGACGGTCGCCATCGTGACGACGGCGGGCATCGTCGCGCCGCTGCTCTCGGCCGGTGACTTCTCGCAGGCGAGCGTCGCGCTGGTCATCATGGCCATCTCGGCGGGCTCCATCTTCGCCTCGCACGTGAACGACGGCGGGTTCTGGATGGTCGCCAAGTACTTCGGCATCTCCGAGCGCGACACGCTCAAGTCCTGGACCGTGCTGGAGTCGGTGCTGTCGGTGGCGGGCTTCGCGGTCGCGGCGGTGGTGAGCCTCTTCGTCTGACGGCGGGGCCCTGTCCTGGGCCCCGCCCGTACCGAACCGAACGCGCTCCGGAGCGGCAACGTCCGCTTGTCCGGGGCGCGTTCGCGTGCCTCCGGGAAGGGCTCCGGGGTCTTGTGGGGGCCGCGCGAACGGCCAACAATGCTGCGCGTCAGACCGAACGAACCTTCGGTACACGAGAGGCCCCCCCCACATGAAGAGATCTCTCGTCGGCACCCTCGGCGCGGCCTTCTGCACGGCCGTCGCGCTCACGGGACTCACCGCGGCTCCGGCCGCCGCCGACACCGGAACCGCCAAGTCCAAGCCCGCCGCCGTCGCACCCGACTTCGCGGGCACGGTCGCGCTCAGCAACTGCTCCGGCTCGCTCGTCCGGATGCCCGACTCGAAGCCCGGCGATCCAGGGCTCGTGCTCTCCAACGGGCACTGCCTCCAGGAGGGCATGCCCGAGCCCGGCGAGGTCGTCACAGACCAGCCCTCCAGCCGGTCCTTCACCCTCCTGAAGGCCGACGGCTCCAGCGCGGGACGGGTCAGCGCCACGAAGATCAGCTACGCGACGATGACCGACACGGACGTCTCCCTCTACGAACTCGGCTCCACCTACGAGCAGATCGAGTCCCGGTACGGGATAGCCCCGCTGGACGTGGAGGCCGCGCACCCCACGCAGGGCAACGCCATCACCGTCGTCTCCGGCTACTGGAAAGAGACGTTCGCCTGCTCCATCGACGGCTTCGTGCCCGAACTGCGCGAGGACGGCTGGACGATGAAGGACTCCATCCGTTACACGCCCGAGTGCGAGACCAAGGGCGGCACCTCCGGCTCCCCGGTCATCGACAACGCCTCGGGCAAGGTCGTCGGCGTCAACAACACCCGCAACGAGAACGGCGAGGAGTGCACCCTCAACAACCCGTGCGAGGTAGACGAGAACGGTGAGGTGACCGTGCGCGAGGGCATCGCTTACGGGCAGCAGACGCACACCCTCGTCCCGTGCGTGGGCGAGGGCAACAAGATCGACCTCAGCCTCCCCGGCTGCGCCCTGCCCAAGCCGTAACCCCCGCCCGTACCGGAGCACGGGCGCTCCGCTTCCGCTTCGTACCGCGCTCTTGTGGGCCTGTGACCCGGGGCTCAAGAATGCCCCGGGTCACACCGGACACACTTTCGGTACCGGAGAGGAACCCCATGAAGAGACCTCTCGCCGGCTTGTTCGCGGCGACCTGCACTGCGGCACTGGCCCTCGCGGGGCTCGCGGCGGCCCCCGCGTCGGCGGCGGATACGGCGGATACGGCGGGCGCGGCGGCCACGGTGGACAAGAGACCGTCGGCCGTCCCGTCGTTCGCCGGGACGGTCGCGCTGAGCAACTGCTCGGGCTCGCTCGTGCGGATGCCGGAGTCCGAGCCGGGCGACCCCGGGCTCGTGCTCTCCAACGGGCACTGTCTCGAAGAGGGCATGCCAGGTCCAGGGGAGGTCGTCACGGACCAGCCATCGGACCGGACCTTCACGCTGCTGAACGCCGACGGCTCCGACGCGGGGCAGGTCAGCGCGTCGAAGATCAGCTACGCGACGATGACGGACACGGACGTCTCCCTCTACGAACTCGACGCCACCTACGAGCAGATCGAGGACAAGTTCGGCATCGATCCGCTGGAGGTGCAGAGCAAGCACCCCGTCGCGCGCAAGGACATCACCGTCGTCTCGGGCTACTGGAGGGAGAAGTTCCAGTGCGGCCTGGACGGCTTCGTGCCCGAGCTGCACGAGTACCACTGGATATGGAAGGACTCCCTGCGCTACACGCCAGCTTGCAAGACGAAGGGCGGCACCTCCGGCTCCCCGGTCATCGACAACCGCACCGGGAAGGTCGTCGGGGTCAACAACACCCGTAACGAGAACGGCGAGCGGTGCACCCTGGACAACCCCTGCGAGGTGGACAGGAAGGGCCGGGTGACGGTGCGGCCCGACATCGCCTACGGGCAGCAGACCTACACGCTCGCGCGCTGCGTCGGCGACGGCAACAAGCTGGACCTCGACCGCCGCGGCTGCGTGCTCCCCGAGCCCCAGCCGTAACGGCAGACGGCAGACGCCCGACGGCAGGCCACCCCGGGCCCTGGGCCCGGGGTGGTGAGGGGGCGGTCCGTCCGGGTCAGGAGAGGCCGTCGACGTGCGGTCCGACGGTCTTCGACCAGGCGTTCCCGTTGCTGGCGTCCCAGTTGGTCGACCAGGTCATGGCGCCCCGGATGCCGGGGTACGTCTTCTCGGGCTTGAAGCTGCCGCAGTTCTCGCCCTTGGCCAGGCAGTCCAGCGCGTCGTTGACGACGCCGGGCTCCACGAAGCCCGAGCCCGCCGCGCTGGAGGTGGCGGGGGTGCCGATGCCCACCTGGGACGGGTCGAGACCGCCCTCCAACTGGACGCAGGCGAGCGAGGTGAGGAAGTCGACGGTGCCCGAGGAGTAGACCTTGCCGTCGCAGCCGTTCATCGAACCGCTGTTGTAGTACTGCATGTTGACGACGGTCAGGAAGTCCTTGACCGCGAGCGCCGTCTTGAAGTACTCGTTCTCCGGCGACTGCATGTCCACGGTCTGCGGCGCCATGGTGACCACGACGTCGCTCTTCTGGGACTGGATCGACTTGAGGGCCTGCGTCATGTACGTGGAGTCGAGGCCGTTCTCCAGGTCGATGTCCACGCCGTCGAAGCCGTACTCGTCCATCAGGGACACGATGCTCTTGGCGAAGGCGTCGGCCGAGGCGTCGTCGGAGACGCTGACGGCGCCCTTCTCGCCGCCGACCGAGACGATCACGGACTTGCCCGCTGCGTGCTTCGCCTCGATGTCCGCCTTGAACTCGTCCTCCGAGCCGTAGCCGGTGGCGGGGTCGAGGGTGAAGTCGACCTCGCCGGGCGAGCCCGTCGCGTCCGCGAAGGCGACGGCGACGATGTCGTAGTCGTCCGGGACGTCGCTGAGCTTCTGCTTGGCGGCGCCGTTGTCGAAGTTCTGCCAGTAGCCGGTGACCGCGTGCGCCGGGACGTCCGAGGCGCCGACGGCGGGCGCCGCAGCGCCGCCGTCCTCCTCGCCCGCGTAGGCGGTGCCGACGGCGGCCGTCGCGCCGAGGGCGAGTACGGCGGCGGCGAATCCGGCGACGAGGCGGGCACGGCCGCGGAGCCGCTTCTCTGATGCGGGGGTGGCCGTGGGGGTGGGGGGGGGGGATGCGTGCCGTGCGGTCCTACGGGTTTTTGCGCGTGACACAACTGCTCCCGTCGTGGGGGGACATGGGGAGGGTGGTGCTGTGTGCGATGCGCGGGGCCCCTGCGCTTGCCGTACAACGTGGTCCAGACCAATACGGTTGTCAAGACCTGTGACAGCGACCCCGTGCGTGCTGCCGCCGCCGGACCCCTTGTGCTGATCGTCCCGGGAAGGGTTGGATGCGCGGGCGTACAGGGGACGAGGCGGAGGGCAGCGAGATGGCAACGGAAGACGGCGCGCCGCAGGCCGGGAAGGGCGCGGAGCCGGGAACGGAGCCGGGAACGGGGCCGGGCGCCGAGCCCGACACGGGGGCGGGGCAGGGGACGGCGCCGCGCCTGCGCAAGCCGAGCTGGAAGATGATCGGCCCCGGCATCGTCGTCGCCGCCACGGGCGTCGGCGCGGGCGACCTGGTGGCCACGCTCATCGCGGGCAGCAAGTTCGGCTACACGCTGCTGTGGGCCGCCATCATCGGCTGCCTCGTGAAGATCTCCCTCGCCGAGGCGACAGGCCGCTGGCACCTGGCCACAGGCCGCACCCTCTTCGAGGGGTGGCGCGGCCTCGGCCGGTGGACGACGTACTACTTCGCCGTCTACGTCGTCATCTGGGGCTTCGTCTACGGCGCCACCGCCATGTCCTCCAGCGCGCTGCCGCTCGTCGCGCTCTTCCCCGACGGCCCCGGGCTCAAGACGTGGGCGGTCATCTGCGGCCTGCTGGGGCTGGCCTTCGTGTGGTTCAACAGGTACGCCGTCTTCGAGAAGGCGATGACGGTCGTGATCGGGATGAAGTTCCTGGTCGTCGTCTACGTCGCGATCCGGGTCGCCCCCGACCTGGGCAACGCCTTCGCGGGTCTCGCGCCCGTGCTGCCGGACGGCTCCCTCTTCTACACCCTGGGCCTGATCGGCGGCGTCGGCGGCACGATCACCATGGCCGCCTACGGCTACTGGGTGAACTCCAAGGGCTGGACCGACATCACCTGGATCAGGGTGATGCGGCTCGACAACCGCGTCGCCTACATCACCACCGGCGTCTTCGTCGTCGCCATGATGATCATCGGTGCCGAGCTGCTGCACTCCTCGCACATCGCCCTCACCTCGGGCGACAGGGGCCTGATCGATCTGGGCAAGGTCCTGGAGGACCGCTTCGGAGCGGTGACCGCGAACCTGTTCCTGATCGGCTTCTTCGCCACCTCGTTCGGCGCGCTCATGGGCGTCTGGCACGGCGTGAGCCTGATGTTCGCCGACTTCACCGAGCGCATCCTGCGCGAGCGCAGGAGCGGGGTCCCGGCCGACGGTGAGGAGATGGTCCAGGAGGTCGCCGAGGGCAAGCGCGAGAAGTCGCTGCCCTTCCGCGCCTACCTGCTGTGGCTGACCTTCCCGCCCATGGGACTGCTCTTCCTCGACCAGCCCTTCGGCCTGGTGGTCGTCTACGGCGTGCTCGGCGCCTTCTTCATGCCCTTCCTCGCGCTCACCCTGCTCTGGCTCCTCAACTCCGACCGCACCCCTCGCGAGTGGCGCAACGGCATCCTCAGCAACGTGATGCTGGCCGGGGCCGGGCTGCTGTTCATCGTGCTGTGCGTGCAGCAGATCAGGGACCTGCCCTGGTGAGCCGGCCAGGCCGTTTCGTCCGGATCAACTGAGCGCTGGTCCGGGTGTGCCGTCGACCGACGCGCAGTGGGCGCGGACCGAGCCGTCGCTCCCGGACCGGACCCCGAGGCGGGTCACGAACCGTCCTCCGCCGACCGTGCCAGGTACGCGTGGTTGTCCTCGATGAGGTCGTCCAGCGCGTCCCTGGCGGCGGCGAGGCCGTCGATGGCCTCGGACAGCCGGGCCCGCTCGCGGCCCATGATCTCCAGAGCCTGCCGCGCCCGGTCCGCATTCGGCTCGGCCATGCAGGGCGCCATCTCGGCGATGGTGCCACTGGACATGCCCGCCGCCAGAAACGCCTAGCGGGGCGGGCCGGGGAAGTGAACCTTCGTCAGCTCTTCGGAGACCCGCCACACGCGCCGGGCCTCCTCGGTGCCGCGCAGGCGCGAGTAGAGCCGCTGCGCGGCGGGCGGCCCGCCCATGTGCCCGGGGCCGCGAGGACCGTAGAACCCGCCGCGCTCGGCGTCGGGGGAGGTGGCGGCGCAGAGGGCGGGAAGCTGCGCGGTGCGGACCGTCCCGACGACGATGCCGCGCGCTGACAGCGCCCGGATCACGCGCACGCCCATGGTGTCCTTGGCCCGTCCCACCTCGGGGCGGGCGGCCAGCAGGTTCGTCGGAGCGACCCCGGGGTGGGCCAGGTTGCTCGTGATGCCCCAGCCCTCGGCCAGACTGCGCCGGTCGAGTTCGAGGCCGAACAGCCCGAACGCGATCTTCGACTGGCTGTACGCCTTCATGCCGTCGTAGGAGCGTTCCCAGTTCAGGTCGTCCCAGTTGATGGCGCCCTGATTCGCCGCGACGCTGACCTGCGACGTCACACGGGCCCGGCCCGCGCGCAGCAGTGGCAGCAGATGGGCCACCAGCGCGAAGTGGCCCAGGTGGTTGGTGCCGAACTGGACCTCGAAGCCGTCGGCGGTCGTCTGCCGCTCGGGCGGGGTCATGACACCGGCGTTGTTGATGAGGATGTGAACCGGCCGGTCCTCCGCCCGCAGGGCCTCGCCGAGGGCCGAGACGGAGTCGAGCGAGGACAGGTCCAGCTCCCGGAGCGACACGTCAGCGTGCGGGACCGTCCGTCGGATCGAGGCGATCGCGGCCTCGCCCTTGCGCGGATTCCGCACGGGCAGGACCACCTCGGCCCCGGCAGCGGCGAGCCTCGTGGCGAGGCCGAGCCCGATGCCGTCGCTCGCGCCGGTGACGACGGCGCGCCTGCCGGACAGGTCGGGGACGGTGATGTCGATGGCCTTGCGTGGCATGTGCGCGCTCCTGGGTCTCCTGGCGATGTCGTCGCCTCCACCGTCGTGGCGGTCGACGCCCCTGATCCAGGGCCGCTCGATCCACTGACCGGGAAGTCCAGGCTCCGGCGGCGCCGTCGCGGCGGCAACTCGTGAAGGGGGGATCGACAGTCCGTGGCTGCGGGGGTGCGCGGGCGGTAGAAATGAGCATCGACGGGGGACACGCACGGTGACGCACACACAGCGACGGAGGCACGCACGGTGATCGACCGGACCGGACTGGCGGAGTTCCTCCGGCGCCGCCGCGAGTCGCTGCAACCCGAGGACGTCGGCCTCCCGCGCGGGCAGCGGCGCAGGACCAGCGGGCTGCGGCGGGAGGAGGTGGCCGCGCTGTGCCACATGTCGGCCGACTACTACGCGCGGCTCGAACGGGAACGCGGGCCCCAGCCGTCGGAGCAGATGATCGCCTCCATCGCGCAGGGGCTCCACCTCACCCTCGACGAGCGCGACCACCTGTTCCGGCTCGCCGGACACACCCCGCCGCCGCGCGGCGCGGACAGCGAACACATCAGCCCCGGGCTGCTGCGCATCCTCGACCGCCTCCACGACACCCCGGCGGAGATCGTCACCGAACTGGGCGAGACACTGCGGCAGACCCCGCTCGGCATCGCCCTCACCGGCGACCTCACCGCCTGCACCGGCCCGGCCCGCAGCATCGGCTACCGCTGGTTCACCGACCCCGCCACGCGCCGCCTCTACGCCCCCGACGACCACCCCTTCCTCACCCGCATGTTCGTCTCGGGCCTGCGAGGGGTCGCCACACTCCGGGGCCCTGGCTCACGGGCTGCCCACTACGTCGACCTGCTGCTCGCGCAGAGCGAAGAGTTCCGCCGAGTGTGGGACGACCACGAGATCGGCATCCGGCCCCACGAGGTGAAGCACTTCGTCCACCCCGAGGTGGGCCCACTGGAACTGACCTGCCAGACCCTGCTCGACCCGGACCAGTCCCACCTCCTGATCGTCTACACCGCGGCCCCCGGCACCGAGAGCTACGAAAAGTTGCAGCTCCTGTCCGTCCTCGGAACGGGTCCCCTTCGCGGGGTGCGGTAGGAAACGGGGGGTTACCCCTCCCCGGGCGGCACCCCCTCACGGGGTGCGGGGTGAGGGCCACACGGGGTTCCCCACCTCATTAGGGGTGCGGTCTGTGGGTGCCCCTTGGGGGGTTCGTGCGCGGCTGCGGGCCGGTGGCACGGGTTGTGCCCACCCTCCCCCAGCTACCGCTGGGAGGTGCCCCCTCGCCATGCGGAACGCCTGCCCACAACAGTGGGAGCGGGCCGGAGGTTGGCCACCGGGTGGGAGGGGACGTGGTGGGGTGTCCCCGCAAGTGGTGGCGACGAGTATGTGCAGGCAGCCGAAAAGCCGACCCGCACTTGTCGACGGCACCGACCCCCACCACACACCAACCCCACAACCACCGGCACAAGCCAAGAACCACGCGGCGTCAGCCGCGTACTACCGGTCCATAGGCCGCGCCGAAGCCACACAGCCGCACCCGAACACGGCGCCAAGCCACACGCGCACCGCCCCCGTGCCACGGCGCAAAAATCAGCGCGGGACCCTACGGCACCCACCACACCGGCCGACCGTCCCGCGCAACACCCCCGGCGAACCGGGAACCCCCCCGTTTCCTTCCGCACCCCGCGAAGGGGACCCGTCCCGCGCAACACCCCCGACGAAGAGGGCAACCCCGAAACGTCGAACCGGACAGCGCTGCGCCCCCACCCGGACCGACACACAGATGACACCCGGAATCCGATTGGCGGCCGACCACGCGGGGGTATGGCTGGGGGAGCGCACGCCTCCCGTGCCCCCTGAAGGCGCCGGGAGCGGAAGCGGTACCGCGTGTGGAGAGCTGTTCTCTGGCGCGGGCCTCGCCGATAAGGTGTGATGTCGTCAGATCTGCCGCATGATCGGGAAGTTGGGTCCAGAGTGAGCCCTGGGAGGTGGGATGTCCACTGCGTTAGCAGTCACCAGCCATGACCACATGCTGCCCCCGCCCGACCGCCACACCCCCCGCGCCCACGTCTTCAGCCCACCCGAGGACCAGCCCCTCGAAGCGGCGCTCGCCGAGACGCACGCGCTGATCGAGCAGCACGGCTACCTCGTCGTGGTCTACCCCTCCACGCTGCCGACCCCCTATCTGCACCGTCTGCACACCATCAGATCCGTGCTGGAGAGCGACCGCATAGCCCTGCTGCCGACGACCCTGCCGCCCCTGGGCACGGGCGTCCTCGTCCGGCAGTTACGGCAGCTCTCCGTCTGCGAGTTCAGTCCGGGCGTCCTCGGCGCCGCGGCCCGGCTGCTGACGCACTACATCTACGCGGGTGCCCTGCTGAACTCCGTCGCCAAGCTGGACCACGTCCCCGTCTCGCTCACGGCGCACGCCAAGTCCTGGATGCCGGGCGCCCAGTTCGCCGTGCTGGCGGCCCCGACGCCCCAGCTCGTACGTCTCGGTTCCGGCGGCGGTGAGGCGGAAGCGCCCCTCGTCGGGCCCCAGTTCGCCACCCATCTGACCCTCGCGCGCGGCCAGCTCACCTCGGAGTGGGTGACGGGCACGCTGGCCGCGCAGTGGCGGGTCAGCGAGGTGCACGAGGCGTATCTGCCGGGGGACACGGCGCGCTGGTGGGGGACGGGGAAGCTCGTCGAGTTCGCCGCCGCCATCCCGGACACCTCCGTGCTGCACCAGCTCGTCTCCTCCGTGCGGCGCGACGCGTGCCACTGGTGCGGCCTGGAGCTGATCGGGGACCGCTGCGCCTTCTGCGCGGCGCCCGCGCCGCCGGGCCCTGGCAACGGGCGGGCCGGGGGCCAGGACGCCGTGGCCCGCACCCCCGCCACCCCGGCCCTCGCTGTGCCGCAGGACCGTCACGCAACGCCGCACGCCGCCGCCCAGTACGGCCCCGCCGTCGTCGCCGATCCCCGAGGTCTCTAGTCCATGAACTCACGCCAGCGCCGCGGCGTCATCCTTCTGATCGTCTCCGCCCTGTGCGCCGTAGCGGCGTTCGCGGGTGTGCTGGCGCTGATACGGAACGTGGAGTCGAAGGTCGGCCCGGAGACGACCGCGTACGAGCTGAAGGCGGACGTGCCCGCCTACCGCGCCCTGAACGCGAGCCAGTTCACCGAGGTCTCGATGCCGGAGCGCTGGCTGCCCGAGACGGCGGTGACGGACCTCGCCGACGTACGCGGCAAGATCGCCAGCAATGCTCTGCGCAAGGGCTCGCTGCTCCAGAGCGACATGATGGCGGCGCGTCCCGAGCTGAAGCCGGGGCAGCAGGAGATCGCCATCATGATCGACGCGGAGACCGGCGTCGCCGGGAAGATCAACCCCGGCAATGAGGTGAACATCTACGCCACCTTCGAGGGCGAGCAGCGCACCGGCGGCAAGGGGGGCGGCGAGACACCGTCCCAGTCGAAGGTCATCGTGACCGGCGCCAAGGTCATCGACGTCGGCAAGCTCAGCCCCCTCAATGACTCCGGCGAGCAGGACGAGCGCACCCGCCAGCGCGAGCGCGAGGGGGTACCGATCACCTTCGCCCTCTCCACGGTCGACGCGCAGCGCGTGGCGTACGCCGAGTCGTTCGCGGAACACGTGCGGCTGGCCCTCGTCGCACCCGGGGACGATTCGGAGATCCCTGAGGACGAACGCACCTACACCCTCCCCGGGGAGCAGTGAGCGAGACGGGCACGGCGAGAACAAGGCCCCCGAAGAGGCTGAAGAGGCTCAGGAACAGGCAGGAGACCACCGATGGTTACCCGCATCCAGCCGGCCGTCAGCGATCCTGACGCGGCCAGGTCCGTCGTCGCCCTGCTCAGCCAGCTGCCCGACAGCGAGCCCGTCCCGCCCGCCATCGACTCGACGCAGCTCCTGGACGGTCTGGCGCAGCTCGCCGCCGTCTCGCTGAACGACCTGCCGGAGGTCGTCCTCGTGCACGAGCTGATCGGCCCGCTGCCCGCGCTGGAGCTGATCCGCGAGACGGCGCTGCGCTTCCCCGCCGTCGGCGTCATCCTCATCGCCCGCGACACCAGCCCGGCGCTGTACTCGGCGGCCATGGACGCGGGCGCGCGCGGCGTGGTCGGGCTGCCGCTCGCGTACGACGAGGTCGCGGCGCGCGTCGGCCCAGCGGCTGCCTGGGCGACGGGCGTACGCCGCCATCTCACGGGCGGCGGGGACGCGGCGCCAGGGCCCGGCGGCCATGTCGTCGCGGTGACCGGCGCGAAGGGGGGAGTGGGCACGACGCTGACCGCCGTCCAGTTGGCGCTGGCAGCGGCGGCGTCGGGCCGGAGCACGGCGCTGGTGGACATGGACCTCCAGTCCGGGGACGTCGCCTCCTACCTGGACGTGCAGTTCCGCCGCTCGGCCGCCGACCTGGCGGGCATCAAGGACATCTCCCCGCGCGTGCTCCAGGACGCCGTCTTCACCCACGAGTCGGGGCTCGGGCTGCTGCTGGCGCCGGGGGAGGGCGAGCGGGGCGAGGAGGTCGACGACAGGGGGGCGCGGCAGATCATCGGCGCGATGAAGGCGCGCTACGAGATCGTCGTCGTCGACTGCGGCACCCAGCTGAACGCGGGGAACGCCGCCGCGATCGAGCTGGCCGACCGCGCCCTGCTGCTGACCACGCCCGACGTCGTCTCCGTACGCGCCGCGAAGCGGATGGTGCGCATGTGGGACCGGCTCCAGATCCGCAAGGCGGAGGAGACGCTGACCATCGTCAACCGCGCCTCCCGGCACACCGAGATCCAGCCGCCGCTCATCGCCCGCATCGTGGGCACGCCGGTGGCGCGCTCGACGGTCCCCGCGAACTTCAAGGAGTTGCAGACCGCCGTCGACGCGGGCCGCATGCAGGACCTCGACGCACGCGGCCCGGTGCGCCAGGCGCTGTGGGGGCTCGCGGGCGAACTGGGCCTGGTCACCGAGAACACCGAGAACACCGAGAACGGAGCCAGGGGCGGCTTCGGCGGGGCGGCGGGGAAGCAGCGCAACAAGCGGAAGCCCGCGAAGGGCGGCGGCGCGGTGGGCCCCGGAGGAGGCGCCGTCTCGCCGGTCCCGGGCGACCGCCGGGCGCTGCCGGGCGGGCCAGGCGCGGCACCCGGGGGGCCTGGCGGGCCCGGTCCCGGCGGCTCCGGCGGTACGGGCGCGCACCGTGCGCTCCCGCCCGGGAGCCGTGGCCGGTACGGCTCCGACCGGGGCGCACTCTCCTTCGGCCGCCGCAAGCGCGGGGGCGCGACGGGCGAAGGCGACGACGAGGGCTTAGCGGAGGGGCCGCCGCAGAACGGAGGTGACCGAGATGACCGGGGTGACCGGGGCGCGCTGAGCGTGGAGTTCGCGGGGATGGCGCCCATCGTGCTCGTCGTGCTCGCGATCCTGTGGCAGTGCGTGCTGATCGGCTACACGTTCTCCCTCGCGGGCAACGCCGCCGACGAGGCGGCCCGCGCCGCGACCTCGGCCGCTGCCGACGGCGACCCCCAGGGCGCCTGCGCGTCGGCGGCGACGGAGCACCTCCCCGCCCAGTGGGCGGCCAACTCGACGGTGAGCTGCCAGCTCACGGGCAACCTCTGGAGGGCCGACGTGGACCTGCGCACCCCGATCCTCTTCCCCGGCGCGGGCAACCTCCCCTTCACGGTCTCGGGCCGTGCGGGCGCGGCGGAGGAGGGACGGCCATGACGGGCGCTCGCCGCGAGGCGTTCCGCCGGGCCCGGACCGTCATGGGGAACAGGGGGGACCGGGGGTCCAGTTCGCTGGAGTTCGCTGGGATGCTGCCGCTCCTGCTGCTGGTCGCGGTCGTCGCGATCCAGCTCGGGATCGTCGGGTACGCCGTCCAGCAGGCCGGTACGGGAGCCCGCGCAGCGGCCCGTACCGCCAGCCAGGAGGACATCGCCGACTCCTACGAGGCGACGGGCAGGGCCGCCATGTCCGGGTGGACCGCGTCCCGCAGCAGCTTCGCCCTCGCCGGGGGCGGCGAGGAGGTCACCGTTACCACCACCGTCACCATCCCCTCCATCGTGCCCGGCATCAGCGACTTCGGCGGCGCGGCCCGCTCCGCGACCATGCCCCGCGACTAGCGACCAGCGACCAGCGACCAGGAACCCAGGAACCCAGGAAAGGAGGCCGGGCGACATGAGTCTGCGTGGCCGTATCGCCGCTCCGGACGGGGCCGCCAAGCGCGGTCCTGCCCCGGCCGACGGCACAGCCCACCTCGTACCGGCCTACCGCACCAAGCTCCTGGAGGAGATCGACCTCGCCGAGATGTCGGCGCTCGCCCCGCACGAGCGCCGCGCCCGCCTGGAGCGTGTCCTCGGGCACATCATCAGCCGCGAGGGCCCCGTACTGGCCACCCAGGACCGCGCCCTCCTCGTGCGGCGCGTCGTGGACGAGGCGCTGGGCCTGGGCGTGCTCGAACCGCTCCTGGAGGACGCGACCATCACCGAGATCATGGTCAACGGCCCCGACCAGGTCTTCGTGGAGCGCGCGGGCCGCGTCGAGCAGGTGCCCGTGCGGTTCGCGTCCGACGAGCAGCTCATGCAGACCATCGAGCGCATCGTCTCCACCGTCAACCGCCGCGTGGACGAGTCGAACCCGATGGTCGACGCGCGGCTGCCCACGGGCGAGCGGGTCAACGTGATCATCCCGCCGCTGGCCCTCACGGGCCCCACCCTCACCATCCGCCGCTTCCCGCGCGCGTACGCGCTGCACGAGCTGATCGCGCTGGGCACCCTCGACGAGCACATCGTCTCGCTGCTCTCCGCCTTCATCCGCGCCCGCTTCAACCTGATCGTCTCCGGCGGCACGGGCAGCGGGAAGACCACCCTGCTCAACGCGCTCTCCGGGCTCATCCCGGAGCGCGAGCGCATCATCACCGTCGAGGACGCGGCCGAGCTGCAACTCCAGCAGCAGCACGTCATCCGGCTGGAGACGCGGCCCCCGAACGTCGAGGGCAAGGGCCAGATCACGGTGCGCGACCTCGTACGCAACTCGCTGCGCATGCGCCCCGACCGCATCATCGTCGGCGAGGTCAGGGGCGGGGAGACCCTGGACATGCTCCAGGCGATGTCCACCGGGCACGACGGTTCGCTGGCCACCGTGCACGCCAACAGCTCGGAGGACGCGCTGATGCGGCTCCAGACGCTGGCGTCCATGTCGGAGGTCGAGATCCCGTTCCCCGCGCTCCAGGACCAGATCAACTCGGCCGTCGACGTCATCATCCAGCTCGCCAGGATGGGCGACGGCTCGCGCAAGGTCGTCGAGATCTCGCTGCTGGCCTCGCACGGCAGGGAGACGTTCCAGATCGCCTCGGTCTCCCGCTTCCTCGCCCGCCCCGCCTCCGCCGACGGGAAGGTGCACGGCACCTTCGAGCACTTGCCCGTGCCGCGCCGTACCGCCGACCGCATCCACATGGCGGGCGAGGCCGTGCCCCCGGTCTTCGGCGTCGCGCGCAGCGCCGACCAGGTGGCCACGAGGGAGGCGGCCCCCCAGCCCTAGCGCGCCCCCTCCCCGCCCCTGCCCGGCCCCAGGACCCCCGACAGGACCCCGACATGGACTCCACCGCTCAACTCGCCCTCGGCGCCACGCTGCTGGCGGTCGTGCTCGCCGCCGCCGGGGTCTTGACGTACGCCGCGGGCCGCGCCCACCGCCAGGCCCTCATCGACCGGCTCTCCACCACGGGCCCCGGCTACGAACTGCCCGAGGGGCGGGGCCGCCGCTTCACCGGGGTGGACCGCAGGCTGCGCGGTACGAAGCTGGGGCGGCGCATCCAGCTCAAGCTGGCCGCCACGGGCCTGGACCTGACGCCCGGCGAGTTCTTCGTCTACATGCTGGCCGCCGCCACCGGGCTCTGGCTGATCGCCGCCTCCGTGCTGGCCCCCTTCTTCGGGCCGCTGGCGGGCCTGCTGGGCGTGCTGGCGGCCAACGCGTTCCTCAACCACCAGCGGCAGCGGCGCACCGAGCAGTTCATCAACCAGCTCCCCGAACTGGCCCGCATCCTCGCCAACGCCACCTCGGCCGGGCTCGCCCTGCGCACGGCGCTGGGCATGGCGGCCGAGGAGCTGGAGGCCCCGGCGGGCGACGAGCTGACGATCGTCACCAACCAGCTCGCCGTCGGCCGCTCCATCGACGACGCGCTCGGCGAACTGGCCGAGCGGCTGCCCTCGCGCGAACTGGTCGTCCTCGTCACGACCCTCGTGCTCTCCAACCGCGCGGGCGGCACCATCGTCGGCTCCCTGCGCAACCTCACCGTCACCCTGGAGGAGCGCAAGGAGACCCGCAGGGAGGTCCGCACCATGCTGGCCGAGGTCAACGCGACCGCGTTCACCGTTCCCGTGCTCGGGCTCGGCGCGATGCTGATGATGAACTCGATGATGCCCGGGGCCCTCGCCAAGGTCACCGGATCGCCGGTCGGGCAGGCCGCGATGCTCGTCGCCGTCGGACTCTTCGCGACGGGGTTCTTCGTCATCCGCCGTCTCGGGAAGATCGAGGTGTGACGCGATGACCGCTCTCGGGCTCCTCCTCGCCGCCGTCGTGGGCGTGAGCGTGTACGGCGTGTGCGCGGGCCTCCGCATGTACCGAGCGGAGACCAGGCTCCCCGCCGACCTGGCCGTCGCACTCGAAGTCGGCGCCACCCGCACCACGGCCAGAGAGGCGGCCGTCGACCGCCTCGGCATGCGCTTCGCGCCCGCCGTGCTGCGGCTCATGGGCGCCAAGCAGGTCAACAAGAAGCGCCGCAAGATCGACCAGGCGGGCAACCCCGGCGGCCTCACCATCCAGCGCTACGCGGCCCGGCGCGCCGCCTACGGCATGTTCGGCGTCGTCATGGGCCTGGTCGGGCTCTCCGCCGGGAGCCTCTTGTTCACGGTGCTGGTGCTGGCCTTCGGCTGGTTCGCCGCCGACATGATGATCTGGCAGGCCATCCGCGACCGCAAGCACGTCATCGAGCGCACGCTCCCCGACTTCCTCGACGTGCTGGCCGTCGTCGTCTCGGCCGGGCTCGGCTTCCGGCAGGCGCTGGAGCGTGTCGCCGAGCGCTACAAGGGGCCCTGGGCCGACGAACTGCACATCACCCTGCGCCAGATGGACATGGGCGTCAGCCGCCGCCAGGCGTTCGACGAGCTGCGGAAGCGGAACGCGAGCGACCAGGTGGACCAGTTCGTCACCGCGCTCCAGCAGGGCGAGGAACTGGGCGCGCCCATCGCCGAGACCCTCATCCAGATCGCCACGGACATGCGGCGCACCGACGCGCAGAACGCGCGCCGCCAGGCGGCGAAGACGGTCCCCAAGGCGACCATGACCACGATCGGCTTCCTGCTGCCCGGCACGCTGATCCTGATCGTGGCCACCTTCATCCTCGGCTCGGACACCGACTTCGGTTCTGTGCTGGGCGGGTGACGGGGTGTACGGGACGCGCGGGGTGTCCGGGGTGTCCGGGGTGTCCGGGGTGCGTGGGGTGCACGGGGTGCGCGTGGGGCCGTCCGACGCGTACGGGGACAGCACGTACCGGGATGCGTACCCGGACACGTACGAGAACGCCGCCGCCGGGGGCGTCACCTCGGCCGACGCGCCCGCGCCCAGCATCCCGATCCAGCTCAACGCACTCCAGGCCCTGTGCCGCCAGGTCTTCGGCTTCCGGCTCGCGATGCTCGCCATCGGCGCGCCCTTCGCGCTCAACCGCACCGCCGGGGGCTTCGCCGCCTGGCTGGTCGGCGGCGCCGTACTGCTGACGTTCCTCGTCTCCTACGCCCTGCTACGGGACTGGGAGCGGTTCGGCCCCCTCGTGCTGCGTCACCCCTCCCTCCTCGCGGGGGACGTCCTCTTCCTCGCGCTGCTCCTGCTCACCGCCACGCCCAACTCCCCGGTCGGCTACGCCACGGTGAGCACGCCGCTGCTGGCGGGGCTCCTGTACGGGTGGCGGGGCGCGGGCGTCTTCACGGGGTTCCAGATCCTGGTGCTCGCCGGGGCCTACAGCGCGTGGGCCCAGAAGCTCGGCTCCCCGGCGAGCACGCTGCTGCTGGCGGGGTTCTGCGTGGCGGCCGGGGTGGTCGGGGTGACGTTGCGCAACCTCATGTTCCACTTCGGCACGGCGAGCCAGGCGCTGTCCGAGGCCCGCTCGCGGCTGGCCGTCGCCGACGCGGTGGAGGCGGAACGCACCCGCCTGGCACGGGAGATGCACGACTCGGTCGCCAAGACCCTGCACGGCCTCGCCCTCGCCGCCGACGGGCTGGCCGCCTCGGCCGACCGCATGGACCCCATGACGGTGCGCCACCAGGCGGCCCAGGTGGCGGGCTCGGCGCGCAAGGCCGCGGCCGAGTCCCGGGAGATCCTGTCCGACCTGCGGCGCGAGTCGGGCTACGGCGCCGGCGTCGACCTGGGGGCGCGGCTCGCGGAGCACGTGGCGGACTTCGCGGCGCGGACGGGACTGCGGGCGGCGTTCTCGTCGCCGTCGCCGTCGCCGTCGTCTTCGGGCCCGGCACCGGGGAGCCCTCTGGTGCCGCAGGCCGTGGCGCGGCACGCCCTCACCATCGCCTCCGAGGCCATGGAGAACGCCCGCCGGCACGCCGACCCCACCCGCCTGGACGTCAGCGCGGGAACGGTGGACGGCACGTACCGCATCAGCGTCTACGACGACGGACGCGGACTCCCGCCGTCCCTCTCCCTCGACGACCTCCGCAGGACGGGGCACTTCGGGCTGCTCGGCATGGTGGAGCGGGCCGCGCAGATCGGGGCCCGTATCCGCATCGGCAGGGGCGACGCGTCCAGGGGAACGGAAGTACGCCTCGAACTCCCCCTCGCGGCGATTACCCGTCCCCAGGCTGGGGATGCCTCACCCGATCGTGAGGGCGCCTGATGACCCCGTCGGCCCGCAGCACCCGAAGCGTCCGCAGCACCGGAGAGGAGGCCGTGTCCGTGTCCCAGATGTACCCCGTGCCACCGGCGCACGCTTCACAGCACACCTCGGCCCACTCCGCCGCCCTCCACAGCGCGGAGCACACCCCGTCGCACGGGACGGCGGGGGAGAGCGGGGGCGTGGTGCCGGGGCCGCTGCGCGTCGTCGTCGCCGACGACAACCCCGTCGTACGGGCGGGGCTCACCGCGCTCCTCGAAGGGCGCGAGGACATCCACGTCGTCGCCGAGGCGTCCGACGGCCGACAGGCGTACGAGGCCGCGCGCCGCCACCGTCCCGACGTCGTCCTCCTCGACGTCCGGATGCCCGGCGCCGACGGCCTCGCGGCCCTGCCGCTGCTGGTGCCCCTGGCTCCGGTGCTGATGCTCACGTACAGCCGCGAGCGCGAGACCGTCCACGAGTGCTTACGGCTGGGCGCGGGCGGCTACCTCGTCCACGGTGAGTTCACCGCCGACCAGCTGGCCGCCTCCGTCCACGACATCCGCGCGGGCCGAGCCCCCTTCACCCCGACGGCCACCCACGCCCTCGCGACCCCGCGCCCCCCTTCACCAAACCCGCCCAATCCACCCCAGCTTCCGTACGGGTCTTCGCCCCCGGAGGCCGATGTGGCACAGTCTGCGTTCAGGCAGCGACGGTGGGCGACGGGAGCACGGGCGGCCCTGGGAAGGGGCCCGGATCCCGGCACGGGCCCGGCGCGCGGGCGAGGGAGACCGAGGGAGCGCTACGGCCTGAGCGGGAGGGAGGCGGAGGTCATGGGCCTGATCGCCTCTGGCATGACCAACGCGCAGATAGCGGCCACCTGCTTCATCAGCGAGAAGACGGTCAAGAACCACATCAACCGGATCTTCACCAAGCTCAGCGCCACCAGCCGCAGCGAGGCCATAGCCCTGTGGCTCGGCACGGCCCCCGGCCCCGGCCCCGGCCATGGAGCGTCCCCCCATGCCTGACGCCCGCCCCGCAGCGAACTCCGGCCCCGGCTCCCGAAGTTGGGCCCACGGGCCCATGCGCGGGGCCCGCGCGAGTGAGTACGTTCCCTGTGCCAGCAGTGGGAGTGGCACCGGCCGGTCACCGGCCGGTGCCACGCCGGAAGGCGCGGAGTGCCTGCCGGTACTGACCATCAGAGGAGACCAGGATGTCGAAGTCCATGCGGAGCTGGCGGAACCGCGTCACGAAGCGCATGCGCGGACGCGACGCGGACAGGGGCGCGAACATCATCGAATACGTGGGCATGCTGATCCTGGTCGCGGGGATCATCGTCGCCATCCAGGGGCTGGGCCTGGCCGGGCGGATCTCGGGCGCGATCAGCGCCTGGGTCGGCGCCGTCATCGGTTAGTGGAACGCCGCCAGGGCGATGAGGGCCAGACCCTCATCATGTACGGCGTGGTGATCTCGGGGCTGCTCTTCCTCGCGTTCGCCTTCTTCGCCGTGGCCCAGGCGGGCACCGTACGGAACGGCGGGCAGTCCGCCGCCGACGCCGCAGCGCTCGCGGCGGCGCAGAGCGACCGCGACCAGTTCTTCGACGGCTTCCTGGACTCCCTCGGCGACGGCGACTCCTGGCAGGACTGGCTGGACGGACTCGGCGAGATCACCGCGGACGGCTGCGGCGAGGCCGAGTACTTCGCGGGCCGCAACCGCTCCGACGTCCTCGCCTGCGACGCCATCACGCGCGGCGCCGACAGCGGATACACCGTGCGGATCGAGACGCGCTTCGACACGGGCAGGACCATCGTCCCGGGCACCGAGAACAAGACGGCCAAGGCGACCGCCACAGCGGTCGTCAAGCCGCTGTGCGACTTCGGCGAGGGCGCCGGGGACATCGAGATCACCTGCGACGGCGAGGACTTCACCATCGACCCCGATGACGAGGATCTGGCCCTGGAGCCGTCGGACCTCTTCTCGGTGGTGCTGGTCGACTGATGACCGAACGACGAACAGAGGACGAGCGACCCATGACCATTCGGCGCACCATGAAGCACCGCAGGGGAATGACCGCTGTGGCGATCACCACCGGCCTTGTTCTCGCGGTCGCCGGTTGCGGCGGAGGCGACGACGGGAAGGACGAGGCCGACGCGTCGCCCGGCTCCTCCGAGAACGGTGGCGGTGACGGTGGCGACAAGGGCGGCGGAGGCGACGCGGGCTCGGACGGCGACGAGGTGCTCGCCGAGGTGAAGGGAAGCGACGACATCACGCTGACCTTCAACTCCGCCAAGCGAGAAGAGGGCGGCTTCGTCACCATCACCGGCACCGTGGCCAACGGCGGCAGCGGGCTGTGGCTCTCGCCGAGCTGGTCGGGCGACGAGGAGGAACTGGCGGCCAAGAACGCCTCTTCCATGGCCGGGGCGAAGCTCGTCGACAAGGTCGGCAAGAAGCGCTACTACATCCTCCGGGACACGGAGGGCCGCTGCCTGTGCACGGTGTTCCAGGGCGGGATCAAGGGCGGCGAGAGCAAGACGTGGTACGCGCAGTTCCCGGCGCCCCCCGAGGACAACAACAAGATCGACTTCCAGATCGCGGACATGCCGCCCGCGACGCTCCAGATCTCCGAGGGGGAGTGACGGCATGGCGCGTGTCCATACCGTGCGGATCGCTGTCAGCGCGTCCGCGTGCGCCGCACTGCTCACCGCGGGCACCGTCTCCACGGCCCAGGCGGCACCCTCGCCTCCGCCGTCCCCCGCACCAGGCCCCTCCCTCCCCGGCTCCGACGACCCCACCACCATCCCCACCGGCGGCCCCTCCCTCCCCGGGGAGGAGGACGCGGGGGCCGGGGCAGGTGGCGCTGAGCCGAAGTTCAGTGAGCCGCCGGACAACATCGGGGACGCCGAGCCGCCCGTGAAGGTGGACCCGGATGCGGCGGGGCTCAGGCTCGCGGACGGGGCGAAGCTCGCCCCCTCGAAGGTGCTGGACATCAAGTTCGTCACCGAGGACCTGGGCGGCGAGGAGCGGCGCGAGGACAGCACGGAGAAGACCAAGTTCACGCTCCAGGCCGAGGTGCTGTTCCCCAAGGACAGCTCCAAGCTGAACAGCGGCGCCCGCTCCCGCATCCGCGATCTCGCCGACGAGATCGAACGGCAGGAGTCGACGGAGGTCAACGTCTTCGGCTTCACCGACGACCTCGGCTCCTACGCACACGGCAGGACGCTCTCCAAGAACCGCGCGAGCGTCGTCCAGAAGGCGCTGGCCGACGAGCTGGGCTCGGAGATCTCCTTCAACGTGCGCGGATACAGCGAGGACTACCCGATCGCCGACAACAAGACGGAAGAGGGCCGCAAGAAGAACCGCAGGGTCGAGGTCTCCTTCCCGCGGAAGGACTGAGGGCCGCCGGTGACCACGTTGCAGACCCCGGACCCCGCCGCCCACCCCGGCCCCGACGACCCCGAGCCCGACCCCGAGCGCGATCCCGGCACCGGACCCGATCGCAGCCCTCACCCGCGCCCCCACCCCCGCGCCGCCCCCGGCACGGGCCGGGCCAGGGCGTGGGCCGTCGGCTGGCTGCCGGGCGCCGCGCAGAGCCTCGGCCTGGCGCTGCTGCTGGTGACCGAGCTGGTGCGCGCCGACGTGGGCGAGTTCGGCCGGGGCGTGCTGGCCGGTGAACTGCCCCGCTACGCGCACGGGTTCAGGGCTTCGATGGAGGCGATGAGCGGCGACGGCTGGTACCGCGCCGCCGAGGCCGTACGGGACGCGCTCGCGCTGGGGGAGCCCAGGGCGATGCTGTGGGCGGCCGTATGCGCGGCCCTGGTCGTCCGCCTCAACCGCTACGGCCCGCCCCGCGTGCAGTGCGTCCTGTCGCTCGCCGCCGCGCTGTACTGCGTCCCCGCCGCCGTCACGGGCATCCCCTACTTCGCCCTGGCCGGGGCCTACGCGCTGCCCTTCGTGCTGCTCCTCGGCGTGGTCGTGATGACGGTCGCCACCCGGCGCCCGCCCCGGCACGCCGACGGCTGACTCGACGCGCCCTCTCGAACCCACCGGCCCACGGCCGTCTACCGCTCCGCCGCGCACACCACCGTCCCGCCGCCCACCTCCCACGTCCAGTACTGGCGGTCGTCGCTCACGCGCCGCGCGCACAGCCCCTGCGGCACGGGGTCCGGCGCGTCGCGGTGGATGCCCGTGACGGTCAGTACGCGGTCGTACGGGGACGGCGGCTGCCCCGTGGCGCAGTCGGGCGCCGACATCAGATCGGCCCGCACACTCCCGGCGTCAGCGCCCGCGCTGTCGGTCCCGGCGCCGTCCGCCCCGTCGGAGAGCGCGAGCAGGCAGTCACCCTTGTGGAACTGGCGCGTCAGACAGAGCGCGGTGGTCCGTCCGTCGGACGTGTGGGACCAGTGGGCGCGGCCGTCGCCGTCCGGACAGTCGGCGGTACGGGAGCGCACGTCGGTGACGCGGACGTACGCGCGCCCGGCCGAGCAGTCCACCGTGACGGCCGCCGACGGTGCGGCGGCGCTCCACTCGCTGCCGACCCGGTGCACGGACAGGCACTGGCCCGCCTCCACGGCACGGAACGCGGCTGCCGTGGCGGGCTCTGACCCCGCACTCGCACCGCCGTCTGCCGGTGTCCCCGGATACGGGTCGGGCGCACCGGAGGGGTCGCCGGTCCCGGTACCGGCGACCGTGCCCGTGCCGGTGCTCGGCGAGACGGGGGCCTGGGGGAGCGTCGAGGGGGCGCCCGTGAAGGAGGAGGGGCCGGTGCTGGGCGCGGACGCGGCCGGGGAGGGCGCCGAGTGGCTCTCGGGCCCGACCATCTTCGGCAGGATCACGGTGGCGAAGAGCGCGGCGGCGATGACCAGCCACCAGCGCCCGCGCCGCGCCCGGTCGCGTGAGCCGTCACCGTCACCGATGTCGACGGCACCGGGCACATCCGACGCCCCCTCCCCGTCCTCCCACCCCTCACGCTCCTCCCACGCTCCGGCCGACTTCCCTGCCCGCTCCCACGGTCTCTTCACTGGGCTCCCCGTCCCCGCAAGTCCCGGTTCGTCCGGCTCGTCCGGCACGGCTCCGGCACGGCCCGTTCCCCCGACGGTGATCGCCGTGCGCATCCATGCTGACGGACGCGGGCGCGCTGGGCGAGACCCGTGCGCGCCCCAACGCGCCCGTACGCCCCGGAAACCCGCAACTCGGGTTCCGGGGCGTACGGGGTACGGCGTGCGGGCCCGCCTCAGGCGGCGTGCCCCGCGCCCCGCACCTGGCAGGTTCCGGGCGCGAGGGCGACGGGCCCGCCGCTCGTCCGGCGGCCGACCCCCGTACGGCGCCGGACAGCACCCCCGCCACGCTCCGCGTCCCGCAACTGGCGGTCGATACGGCGCTCGTGGCGGTGGTTGAGGAGGGAGGGGAGGGCGAACAGGACGAGCAGGCCCGCCGGGACGGTGTAGTCGAGGAGTGCGGCAAGGGCGTGGAGTGCGTCGGAGACCGTGTTCATGTCCTCCACTCTGGCCGCCCGGCAGGCGTCGCGGCAGTGGCAGGACTGTCGCCATCCATCGAATTACTGCCACACTGAACGGCATGCTGAAGAACGTGGCCGTCGCGGTCACCCACGGGGTCAACGCCTTCGAACTCGGCGTCGTCTGCGAGGTGTTCGGCATGGACCGCAGCGATCAGGGCCTGCCCGTCTACGACTTCGCCGTCGTCGCCGCCGAACCCCCGCCCATACGCGTCAATCCCGGCTTCACCCTCGACGCCACGCACCGCCTGGACCGGCTCGCCGAGGCGGACCTCGTCGCCGTCCCCGCGGGGAGCGAGTACGCCGTACGGGACTTCCCCGCCGATCTGCTGGCGGCCCTGCGCGCCGCGGTCGAGCGCGGCGCACGCGTGCTGAGCGTGTGTTCGGGCGCGTTCCTGCTGGGCGCGGCCGGACTGCTGGACGGGCGCCGCTGCACGACGCACTGGCGCCACACGGACGACCTCGCGCTCCGGTATCCGCGTGCCCTCATCGAGCCCGACGTGCTCTACGTCGACGCCGACCCGGTCATCACCTCGGCGGGCACGGCGGCCGGTATCGACGCCTGCCTCCACCTCGTCCGCCAGGAGCAGGGCAGCAAGGTCGCGAACGCCATCGCGCGGCGCATGGTCGTCCCGCCGCACAGGGACGGCGGCCAGGCGCAGTACATCGAGCACCCGCTGCCGCCCGTCCAGGACGACGACGCCATCGGCGGCTCCCTGACCTGGATGCGGGAGCATCTCGACGAGGAGATCACCGTCGAACGCCTCGCGGCCCGCGCCCACATGGCGCCCCGCACCTTCGCGCGCCGCTTCCAGCAGGAGACGGGCACGACGCCGTACCAGTGGATGCTGGGCCAGCGGCTGCTGCTCGCGCAGCATCTGCTGGAGGACTCCGATCTGACGGTCGACGCCATCGCGGCGCGCGCCGGGTTCGGCAACGCGGCGGCCGTGCGGCACCACTTCCTGCGTCGCCTGGGCACGACGCCGCAGGCGTACCGCCGCACCTTCCGCGGCCCCCGCGTCCCCGCGGCCGGATGACCCGACCGCGTCCCGACAGCGCCCCGACCGCGTCCCGACAGCGCCCCGGCCGCGTCCCGCGCGCGTAGGCTCGCCGCGTGCTGCTGACGCTGACGCTCGCGGGGTGCGCCGCCGCGTACGGCGCCCTGGCCGGGGCGCTGCTGCCGCGCGCCGCCTACCGGCTCGCCGTGGAACCCGGGGAGCCCTGGCGCGCCGCCTGCCCGGAGGGCCACCCGCTCGACGGCCCGGCGCGCGGCTGGCTGGGCCGCGCCCGCTGTGCTCGCTGCGACCACCGCACCCGCACCCCCCAGGCGCAGCCCGCAGCCCGTGCCCCGTACGCGAGGGGCGCCCTGTGCCACCCCGTCGCGTGCGCCGCCGTCTGCGCGTCCTTCGCCGCGGCCGTGGGGGTGCGGCCCGAGCTGGCCGTGTGGCTGCTGGCCGCGCCCTTCGCGCTGCTCCTGGCCGTCGTGGACCGCCGCGTCCGGCGGCTCCCCGACGTGCTGACGCTGCCCCTCGCGGCCGGAACGGCGGCCCTGCTCGGGGTGGCCGCGCTGCTGCCGGGCGCCGGGGGGAGCTGGTTACGGGCGCTGCTGGGCGGAGCCGTGCTCGCCGCCGTCTACTTCGTCCTGTTTCTCATCAACCCGCGCGGTATGGGCTTCGGCGACGTCAAGCTGGCGATCGCACTGGGGGTCGCTCTTGGGTGGTACGGGTGGGACGTCGTCTTCGCCGGTACGTTCCTCGGCTTCCTGCTGGCGGCCCTCTACGGCCTTGCCCTGATGGCCGCGCGGCGCGCCGGCCGCAAGACGGCCATGCCCTTCGGCCCCTTCATGGTCACGGGCGCGCTGGGCGGGCTGCTGCTGGGCGCCCTCGCCGCGTGAACCCTCCGCCGGAGGGGCGCGCCACGGCGGGCCAGGTAGTTGATGCACGAAGCACGGCCTCATAGGGGCTATGGTGGAAACCCCCCCTCGGGCCGGTCCGTATCCCCCCCCACGGACCGGCCCGCTTTTCGTCTCCGGCACGGCTCGGAGCAGCAGAGCGGCCCCCGCGCACCGTGCGCGGGGGCCGCTTCTCTTCCCTGACGTGCCACGGCGCCCGTTCCCCGCGCGCCGCCCGGCCGCGCCGGAGCGCGCCCGGCGCGCCGGGCCGGACCGCGGGGAGACCGGCCTACCGCGTCAGCTCTCGCTGCTGCGGGCCCAGATGTTGGTGCCGGGCTCGGACACCGCGTAGGAGTCGATCTCCCGCAGCTCGTCGTCGGTGAGCTTCGGACCGCTCAGCGCGGCGACGTTCGCCTCCAGTTGCCGCACGCTGCTCGCGCCGATCAGGGCCGAGGTCATCCGCGCGTCGCGCAGCACCCACGACAGCGCGAGCTGGGCCAGCGACTGGCCCCGGCGCTCGGCGAGGTCGTTGAGCCCGCGCAGCCGCCGCAGCACCTCGCCGGAGAGCAGCCCTGGATCGAGCGACTTGCCCTGCGCGGCGCGCGAGCCCTCCGGGATGCCGTCGAGGTACTTGTCGGTGAGCAGGCCCTGCGCCAGCGGCGCGAAGGAGATGCAGCCCATGCCCTCCGACTCCAGCGTGTCGAGGAGGCCGTCCTCCTCCGTCCAGCGGTTCAGCATCGAGTACGAGGGCTGGTGGATCAGCGCGGGCACGCCCATCTCGCGCAGCAGCCCCGCGGCCTCCCTGGTCCGCCGCGCGTTGTACGAGGAGATCCCCGCGTACAGCGCCTTCCCCTGCCGTACGGCGGAGGCCAGCGCCCCCATCGTCTCCTCCAGCGGGGTGTCCGGGTCGAAGCGGTGCGAGTAGAAGATGTCGACGTAGTCGAGCCCCATCCGCTTCAGCGAGGCGTCCAGGGAGGAGAGCAGGTACTTGCGCGAGCCCCACTCGCCGTACGGGCCCGGGTGCATCCGGTAGCCCGCCTTGGTCGAGATGACCAGCTCGTCCCGGTAGGGGCGGAAGTCCTGGGCGAGGAGCTTGCCGAAGTTCAGCTCGGCCGAGCCGGGCGGCGGCCCGTAGTTGTTCGCCAGGTCGAAGTGCGTGACGCCCAGATCGAAGGCGCGGCGCAGGATGGAGCGCTGGGTGGTCAGGGCCTTGTCGTCGCCGAAGTTGTGCCACAGGCCGAGCGAGATCGCGGGCAGCTTGAGCCCGGAGCGCCCGGTGCGGCGGTACTCCATCGCGTCGTAGCGCGCGTCGTCGGCGCGGTACGGGGAGTAGGGGGAGGGGAGAAGAGCGTCGTGCGTCATACCCCCTTTCCTATCAAGGGGCTGTGTGGGTGGCCCGACTTCGCCCGCGCGGGTGAGCGGCAGTAGGGTTCAGGAATTCCTGACTCGGCATGGAGGGGCTGGCCATTCCCATGAAGCTTCGTGACCTGGTGTACAGGCTGTATGCGCGCCGGGTGGAGGACCGCCTCGACCACGACAGGGCGCCGAAGCACATCGGCGTCATCCTGGACGGCAACCGCCGCTGGGCCAAGGCGTCGGGCGGCACGACGGAGCAGGGGCACAAGGCGGGCGCCAGCAAGATCCAGGAGCTGCTGAGCTGGTGCGCCGAGACGGACGTCGAGGTCGTCACGCTCTGGCTGCTCTCGACGGACAACCTCACCCGCGCCGAGGACGAGCTGCTGCCCCTGCTGGGCATCATCGAGGACACCGTGCGCGATCTGGCGGGCGACGGCCGCTGGCGCGTGCACCACGTCGGCCAGCTCGACCTGCTGCCCGACCGTACGCAGCAGGTGCTCAAGAAGGCCGAGCAGCAGGCGGGGGACATCGACGGGATACTCGTCAACGTCGCCGTCGGCTACGGCGGACGACAGGAGATCACCGACGCCGTCCGCTCCCTCATGGCCGACCGCGCCGCGCACGGCGTGACCCTGGACGAACTGGCCGAGAACCTCACCGTCGAGGACATCTCCGAGCACCTCTACACGCGCGGCCAGCCCGACCCCGACCTCGTCATCCGCACCAGCGGCGAGCAGCGCCTCTCGGGCTTCATGCTCTGGCAGAGCGCGCACTCCGAGTACTACTTCTGCGAGGTCTTCTGGCCCGCGTTCCGCAAGGTCGACTTCCTGCGGGCCCTGCGCGACTACGCGGCCCGCCACCGGCGCTACGGCAACTGACACCCTGACGCGCAGCTCCCACGCCGGGCCCTGACGGGGCCCGTGAACGGGACGGAGCGCGCGCCTGGCCTCCTCTTTAACAGAGGTGACCAGCGGCCCCCGGCATTCGTCCACTCGGTGTGGCGTCATATGCCATTGCATGGTTGTGGGGCCGCGGGGGAATATCCCTTCTGGCCGAGCCCGATCCATGGGTCCGGCCGCCGGGAGGCCCGATTTGCAGACCACGGACGACCGCACGGCTCGTGCGGACGACGAGGAGGGCCGGTCCCCGGCCCGCTCTGTGCGGGTGCGGACCGGCTCCGTCCCTCGCGACGCTGTCGCTCCCCGATCTCACGAGGGGGTTCGTCCACCCGTGGTGACCAGCAAGAAGCGCAACGAGTTCGACCGGCGCACGTATGTCATCGACACCAGCGTGCTGCTCGCCGACCCCACAGCCATGGACCGGTTCGACGAGCACGAGGTCGTGCTGCCGGTCGTGGTCGTCACCGAGTTGGAGGCCAAGCGTCACCACCCGGAACTCGGCTATTTCGCACGCCAGGCGCTCCGCAGGCTGGATGAGTACCGGATCCGGTACGGAAGGCTCGACGCCCCGATCCCGATCGGGGAGCAGGGAGGGACGCTCAGGGTAGAGCTGAACCACTCCGACACGACGGTTCTCCCCGCCGGTTTCCGGCTCGGCGACAACGACTCGCGCATCCTGGCCGTGGCCAGGAACCTCCAGGCGGAGGGGTACGACGTCACCGTCGTCTCCAAGGATCTGCCCCTGCGCATCAAGGCGTCGTCCGTCGGCCTGCTCGCCGAGGAGTACCGCGCGGAACTCGCGATCACGGACTCCGGCTGGACCGGCATGGCCGAGCTGACCCTCCCGGGCGAGGACATCGACGAACTGTTCGCCGCCGAGAGCGCCTTCGTGCCCGAGGCCGCCGAGCTGCCCGTGCACACCGGGCTGGTGCTCCAGTCGGAGAAGGGCAAGGCACTCGGCCGGGTGACGCCCGAGGGGCGCATCAAACTCGTGCGCGGCGACAGGGAGGCGTTCGGCCTCAAGGGCAGAAGCGCGGAACAGCGCATCGCCCTGGACCTCCTCCTCGACCCCGAGGTCGGCATCATCTCGATGGGCGGCCGGGCCGGTACGGGCAAGAGCGCCCTGGCGCTCTGCGCGGGCCTGGAGGCGGTGCTGGAGCGCAGGCAGCACAAGAAGGTGATGGTCTTCCGGCCGCTGTACGCGGTCGGCGGGCAGGAGCTGGGCTATCTGCCGGGCACCGAGGCCGAGAAGATGAACCCGTGGGCCCAGGCGGTCTTCGACACGCTCTCCGCCGTCACATCGCGCGAGGTCATCGAGGAGGTCGTCGGGCGCGGCATGCTGGAGGTCCTGCCGCTCACGCACATCCGCGGCCGCTCCCTCCACGACGCCTTCGTCATCGTGGACGAGGCCCAGTCGCTGGAGCGGAACGTGCTGCTGACGGTGCTCTCGCGGATCGGCGCCGGATCGCGGGTAGTTCTCACCCATGACGTGGCACAACGGGACAATCTGCGCGTGGGTCGGTACGACGGGGTCGTCGCCGTCGTCGAGAAGCTGAAGGGGCACCCCCTCTTCTCGCACATCACCCTGACCCGTTCGGAGCGCTCGCCGATCGCGGCGCTGGTGACCGAAATGCTGGAGGAAAGCCCCCTCTGAGGGAGTTGAGCGCATCGGGGCATCCGGCGCCGGTCCCGCTTCGGCGGGGCCGGCGCCTTTGCCGTCCTCCGGGGTCCGACTGTCCGAAAAGCGCGTACCTCTGACGTAGTCGCGCGTGGACACGCGGGGCGCTTTCGCTCTGCGGAGATCCGTGCCGTACGCTTGACGCAATCCGTCCTGACCTGCGGGAATCCGAGGCTCAGTTGACGCGGGGTCACTCATGTGGCGAATGGGGCGCAGTAGCTTAGCCCCAACCGGAGGCGGCGCGCCCGTGTTTCCGAAAACCTCTGGGCCCAAACCCCCTGTGAGCTTTCCCACTCGGCACAGAATTGCCTCAAGCCATACGCGTCCGGCAGGGTGTGGTTTCTGTCAGGCCCCGCATACGGCACACCAGCACCCCCAGGGGTGCGGCAGCACACGCAGTACAGAACTGAACAGCAGTCGCCGTATGCCGCCCGAAGCACCACGCGGGCTCGCCGATCCGTTCGGCGGGACCCACCGGGCCCGTACCTCCAGTGGCCACGTACCAGGGGAGGTCAGTGCCAGGGGCAAGAATGCGCCCGCGCGGTCACTCAAGCGGGCACGTTGGAAGGAAACCGTGTGACTCGGATCTCCGTCCGGGGATTCGCCGTGGCGTCTGCCACCGCGGTCACCACCGTCGGCGCCGTCGTCGGTGTGGCTTCGGGCAGCCAGCAAGGGCAGACGGCGAACGACGTCGAGGCCACCGCGGCTGACGCGACGCTCCTCGCAGACATACCGGCGGGTCAGCAGACCCAGGTACAGACGGCTTCCCTCACGCAGCAGGCAGACACCGCTTCATCGGCTGCCCAAGCGGAGGCGAAGAAGTCCGCTGAGGAAGCTGCCCGCAAGAAGGCCGCCAAGGACGCGGCGGCCAAGAGGGCAGCGGCCGAGAAGGCGGCGGCCGAGAAGCTGGCCAAGGAGCGGGAGAAGAAGCAGGAGGCAGCGAGCCGTTCGTCGGAGCGCGACGCCGGTGACTTCGCCCCGCAGTCCTCCTACAGCATCTCTGAGGTCAAGTCCATGGCCCAGCAGATCGTCGGCGGCGGCCAGTTCCAGTGCTTCTCGGAGATCGTCGAGCGCGAGTCGGGCTGGAACTACAAGGCCACCAACGCCTCCTCGGGCGCCTACGGTCTCGTCCAGGCACTGCCCGGCTCCAAGATGTCCTCCGCGGGTGCCGACTGGAGGACCAACCCGGCCACCCAGATAAAGTGGGGCCTGAACTACATGAACGACCGTTACGGCAGCCCCTGTGGCGCCTGGGACTTCTGGCAGGCCAACAACTGGTACTGAGGTAACGAGCCACACAGCTCCACAACTCCACAGCTTTCCGCGATGCCCCTGGTCCCGACCCGGACCAGGGGCATCGCGCGTTCCGGCGACCGGTTCCGGGGCACTCGTGGGGCCCGCCCCGCCCCGCGTTGCGATGATCACTGTTCGCGCGTCCGGCCGAAAAGCAACCTTGCGCGCCGGTAACGTCGTCCTCCGGACGGCAACGGAAGACGGCAGGGCTCCGTCAGGCACCGGGCGGGACCCGCACGGGCCCGGCAGGGGCCCGGCAGGCAGGGCAGACGCAGGCAATCGGGGGCGGAGGACGTGGGATGACGAGCAGGTTCGACAGGCTGTGGTCCGGCGCGCAGCGCTGGGCGGCGCGGGCCGCCGAGCGGCGGGCCGAGGACGCGGTCGGTGACGAGGCCGTGAACGACAGGCCCGCGGACACCCCGGTACCGGGTTCGACTCGCGTGGAGCCCCGGCGCGTCCCCGCGCCGCCCGACTACGCGCCCGCCATAGGCGCCAAGCCGGAACCGGCCACCGTGGTGCCCTGGGGCGTACGGGTCGCGGCCGAGGTGGGGTGGCGGCTGCTCATCCTCGCCGGGGTCATCTGGGTGCTGATCCAGGTGATCAGCACGATCAGCCTGCTGATCCTCTCCTTCTCCGCCGGGCTCCTGATCACCGCGCTGCTCCAGCCCACGGTCGCGCGCCTCAAGCGCCTCGGCCTCGGCAGGGGCCTGGCCACCGCCATCACCTTCATCACCGGGTTCGTCGTGATGGGGCTGATCGGCTGGTTCGTCGTCTGGCAGATCATGGAGAACCTGCCGACCCTGACCGACCGGGTGCAGGACGGCATCGAGGAGCTGAAGAGCTGGGCCACGACCGGCCCGTTCCATGTCTCCGAGGCCCAGATCAACGACATCGCCAAGAACGTCAGCGACTGGGTCGGCGACAACAGCAAGGAAGTCACCACGGCCGGGCTGGAAGGCGTCACCGTCGTCTTCGAGTTCCTCTCGGGCGCGGTGCTCGCGATGTTCGTGACGCTGTTCCTGCTGTACGACGGGCGCCGGATCTGGCGCTGGACCATGAACTTCGTGCCGAGCGCCGCGCGCGAGGGCGTCGCGGGCGCGGGGCCCCGGGCCTGGATCACGCTCACCGGCTATGTGCGCGGCACGGTGATAGTGGCCATGATCGACGCGATCTTCATCGGCATCGGCATCTACTTCCTCGACGTGCCGATGGCCGTGCCGCTCGCCGTCTTCATCTTCGTCTTCGCCTTCATCCCGATCGTCGGCGCCGTGCTGTCCGGGGCGCTGGCCGTGCTGGTCGCGCTCGTCACCAACGGCATCTTCACGGCGCTGCTCGTGCTGGCCGTCGTCCTCCTGGTCCAGCAGATCGAGAGCCACATCCTCCAGCCCTTCATCCTCGGCCGCCTGGTGCGGGTGCACCCCCTCGCGGTGGTGCTCGCCGTGACCGGGGGCAGCCTCATCGCGGGGATTCCCGGGGCCGTGGTGGCGGTGCCGCTGGTGGCGGTGCTCAACACCGTCGTCGGCTATCTGAAGACGTACTCGCACGAGCAGGCGATGAAGGCGGCGCCTCCGTCGCCGGACGCGCGGCCGGGCGACCCCGCCACCGCCGAGGCGGCGCTCTCCGCGAGCGCGCCCGCCTCGGAGCCCGCCTCGGCGTCCCCCTCTCCCTCCGCCTCTTCGTCCTCGCCGGACGGCGAGCGCTGACGGTCGCTGACGATCGCGGGGACGGTCAGTACGGCGCTTCCCTCGCCTCCATGAACCGCTTCAGGTGGCGGAGGTCGGCACGGGACCAGTCGGAGGGCGGGGCCACTGCGGCCCACGCCTCGACGGAGCCCGTGCCGTAGCGGTGGCCGTGCGGCGCGTCGACGCCGTAGGAGACGGCCATGTCCACGGTGGTCTGCCAGAAGGTGACGAACGGGAACCAGTCGACCTCGGTCGTGATGTCGGGTCCGAGCGGGTCCCGTACCCACTCGGGACGGTTCAGCGCGAGGTCCCACGACCACCAGACGATCGCGTCCGAGGCGTTCTGGAGGTAGACGACCCGGGGCCGCTCCCACGCGCCCCCCGGCCGGGCGAGGTCCTTCCGCGGCCACTGCGCGAAGCGGAAGTTGCGCCCCTTCTCGTACTCGGGCCGCCACACGGGGCTCCCCGGCGCCCGCCGCTCTGTGATCTCGTTCCGGATGGGCGAGAAGTTCGGCGACCCGGCCAGTACCGCGCCGTCCACCTTGGCGAGCAGGTCGTCCGCGCCGTCGAACGCCGCCTCGATGCCGTAGGCCCCCAGGCTCTCGCCGAAGACGACGAGCTTCGGCCGCCGCTCCTCCGGCTCGCGCAGCCAGCGCCCCCGTACCGCCTCGACGAGCGCGCGGTTGGCGCGGCCCGCCTGCTCCTTGTCGACGAGGAAGGAGACCCAGCTCGGCAGGTACGAGTACTGCGCCGCCACGATCGCCGTGTCGCCGCCGTGCAGGTACTCCAGCGGCTCCGCGTCCGTCGAGTTGACCCAGCCCATGCCCGTCGTGCCCGCGATGGCCAGCACGTCGCGCCGGAAGCCGCCCGTCCGCTCCAGCTCCGCGACGGCCAGCCTGGCCGCCTCCTCGTAGCCGTCCGCGCTCTGCCGTCCGACGTACACGCGCACCGGCGGCTTCGCCGGGCGGCCCGTCACGCTGGTGATGCGGGAGGGGGTGAGGACGGAGCCGGTGAAGTTGCGGCCCTCGTAGCCCAGGTCGTCCCAGTTGACGAGGGAGCGGGGGCCGCCGGAGACGTAAGGGGAGCCCGACCGGAAGATGCCGTCCTTGGTGCCCTGGTTCGTGGTCTCCGCGACGCGCGCCGCGATGTCGACGATCCCCCTGTCGAAGACGACGTCGCGGGTGCCGAAGACGACGGCCGTCGCGCTGATCAGCAGCCCGGCGACGACGGCGAAGGGCCGGGGCACATAGCGGCCCAGGCCCTGGATCAGCCGCCGCGTGCCCAGGCGCACCGCGCGCGCCAGCAGCACCAGCAGCCCGCACAGGGCGCAGGCGATCAGCGTGATCATCAGCGAGTGCCAGGTCAGCGTCTCCGGTATCTCCTGGAGCCGCCGCAGCTCGCGCTGCATCCGGGCGCTCTCGGACAGGCACAGGACGGTCAGCCCGGCGGCCAGCACGTAGTACGCCTGCCAGGCGTGGGCCCGCGCCCGCTCGGCAGGGCGCCACGGGACCAGCCTGCGGGCGAGGGGCCGCCGGGCGAGGCGACGCAGGAGGGGGCGTGTCGGCCAGGCGGCGAGCGCTCCGATGGCGTAGCCGATGGCAGCGGTGATTCCGCCGATCACGCCCTGGAGGAACCAGGGGCGGGGGACGAGGGAGGGGGTGAGGGAGAGCCAGAAGAAGACGGTCGCCGTGCAGAGGGGCACGAGCGCGGGCCAGCGGCGGACCAGCAGGCGCGCGTCGGGTCTGTCCCAGTACGGGCGGCGGGCGAGGGCGAGCAGACGGCGGCCCGCGCGGCGGCCCGCGCGGGCCGTGCGCTGGACGGCCTGGTGCTGCGGCATGTGTGCGGTCTCCCGGCCGTCCTGATCATTCCCGATGTCACGGTAAAGGGTGAGGTGCCGGTTCCAGGGACGCGGGTGAGGGAGGAGAGGTTGCCTCGGCCGTCTCGTCGTCCGTCTCATCGGATCGACGGAGTTTAGGACTGGACTCCGTCCAAGCAGTTGCCGACAGTCCGTCGGCGAGTTTTCCTGGGGAAGGCGATCGCGCATCCCGTACCAGCCCCCCTACACGGGAGGACGCAACCACATGACCGACTACACGACCACCAACGTCGGCATCCCGGTGGAGAGCGACGAACACTCGCTCACCGTCGGGACCGACGGCCCGATCCTGCTCCAGGACCATTACCTGATCGAGAAGATGGCCCAGTTCAACAGGGAACGGGTCCCCGAGCGGGTCGTCCACGCCAAGGGCGGCGGCGCCTACGGCGTCTTCGAGGTGACCAACGACGTCAGCCAGTTCACCAAGGCCGACCTCTTCCAGCCCGGGAAGCGCACGCCCATGCTGGCCCGCTTCTCCACCGTCGCCGGTGAACAGGGCAGCCCGGACTCCTGGCGGGACCCGCGCGGCTTCGCGCTGAAGTTCTACACGGAGTACGGCAACTACGACATGGTCGGGAACAACACCCCGGTCTTCTTCGTCCGTGACCCGAGCAAGTTCCAGGACTTCATCCGCAGCCAGAAGCGCCACTTCGGCAGCGGCCTGCGGGACCACGACATGCAGTGGGACTTCTGGAGCCTGTCCCCGGAGTCGGCACACCAGGTGACCTGGCTGATGGGCGACCGCGGCATCCCCAGGACGTGGCGCCACATGAACGGCTACAGCTCGCACACCTACATGTGGGTGAACGCGGGCGGCGAGAAGTTCTGGGTGAAGTACCACTTCAAGACCGACCAGGGCATCGACTTCTTCACGCAGGAGGAAGCCGACCACATGGCCGGGGCCGACGCGGATGTGCACCGGCGCGATCTGTACGACTCCATCGCGGCGGGCGACGCGCCCTCGTGGACGCTCTACATGCAGATCATGCCGTTCGCCGACGCGCCCGACTACCGCTTCAACCCCTTCGACCTGACGAAGGTGTGGCCGCACGGCGACTACCCGCTGATCGAGGTCGGCCGGATGACGCTCAACAAGAACCCGGAGGACTTCTTCGTCCACATCGAGCAGGCCGCCTTCGAGCCCTCCAACCTGGTGCCTGGCATCGGCCCGTCCCCGGACAAGATGCTGCTGGGCCGCCTCTTCTCGTACCCGGACACGCACCGCTACCGCATCGGCCCGAACTACGCGCAGCTCCCGCCCAACCGGCCGCAGGCCCCCGTCCACTCGTACGCGAAGGACGGCCCCATGCGCTATGTCTCGCCCGACGTGGCCCGGCCCTACGCGCCCAACTCGTACGGCGGACCCGAGGCACAGACCGGCGTCGCGGGACTGCCGACGGGCTGGGACGTGGAGGCGACGGAGATGGTGCGCGAGGCGTACACGCTGCGCCGGGAGGACGACGACTGGGGCCAGGCGGGCACCCAGGTGCGCCAGGTGCTGGACGACGCGGCCAGGGAACGGCTGGTGAACAACGCGGCCGGGCATCTGCTCGACGGCGTCAGCAAGCCGGTGCTGGAGCGGGCCCTCCAGTACTGGCGGAACATCGACAAGAACGTCGGAGACCGCATCGCCGCGAAGGTCAACGGCGGCTGAGGGGCGGGGCCGGAAGCCAGCCCCCCGACGCGCACGGCGCCCCCGCCGCACCGGCGGGGGCGCCCTCGTGTGCTCACGTGTGGTCCGTGGGGCTTTTGTGGAGACGGATTCCCCCGGCCGTCCCCTTTGCTACGTTCGCGGCTCGATCGTGGAAGCGCCGACGGATCGCGAACGGACCGGGGGACACGGGGATGGCGGAACACGGAGCGGGAGTACCGGAGCGCTGGCAGCGGCTCCTCGAAGGCGCCGGCGGCGGCAGCGACGACGGCGCTGGGGGCGGCGGCGACGGCGCCGGGACGCGGCTCGCGGGGGTCGACGGGCCCGTCGGCAGCGGACCCGGCGGCAACGGCCCTGGCCGGGACGGCAGCACCGGCGTGCTGAAGTCCGGGAAGGGGCCCTGGGATGTGGCGGCGACGTCACTGGAGTCGCTGCACGGGAACGTCGGCCGCGCGCTCGGCGAACTGCGGGACGCGCAGGCGGGCGCGGGCGTCGGCGACAAGGGCGTGGACGGGCTGGAGAGCGTCGGGGCGCACCAGCGGGTCTTCCAGTCCTGGGAGGCGCGGCTGGAGGTG
This sequence comes from Streptomyces daliensis, assembly GCF_054782395.1. Taxonomy (NCBI): domain Bacteria; kingdom Bacillati; phylum Actinomycetota; class Actinomycetes; order Kitasatosporales; family Streptomycetaceae; genus Streptomyces; species Streptomyces daliensis. The sequence continues at coordinate 108,215 of NZ_BAAGSO010000086.1, forward strand.
GCCCGCGGCGAGTGCGAGGAGCTGAAGGACAAGCTGGCGAAGGCGGGCAGCGACTTCTACAAGACCGACCAGGCCGTCAAGGACGCCTTCGCCGCGCAGGAGACCAAGCCCATCCCGCCGCCCGGCGGCCCCTCGGGAAGCTGGTGAGCGCCCGTGGTGACCTACGCGCAGTTGCGGGGGATCGAGCCGGGCCAGTTCCAGGAGGCGGCCGACGGCTGGCAGAAGGTGAGCAGCTGCGCCAGCGAGGCCAAGGACCGGCTGAACGACGAGATCACCGCGAAGCTCAGGGCCGCGCTGAGCGGCGACGGCGTGAACCAGGCGATCGGACGGTTGCAGCGGCTGAGCCGCAACTTCCACTACGTGCAGGTCGAGTCCGGGCTCGTCCGTACGGCCCTGGACGGGCTGGCCGCCGAGCTGCGCTCGGCGCAGCGGAAGCTGAACACCGCCGTCCAGGAGGCCGTCGACGCGGGCATGACGGTGAAGGACGACGGCACGGTGCAGGGCCAGGAGGGCGCGAAGCAGGAGACGGTGCAGGGCTTCGCCGACCGGATCGGTGACGCGCTGCGGGAGGCGGGCGAGGCGGACGGCCGGTACGCGGCCACGCTGCGGGAGCTGATCACGGACGCCGATCTGGAGGTCACCCGCGAGGACTGGGCCGACGTCGCCCGCGACACCGGCAAGGTCGGCGACACGGCGGCCCGCGATCTGGGGCTCGGGGAGGTGCCGAAGGGGAAGTCGCCGCAGGAGAACGCCGACTGGTGGAAGAGCCTGACGGACGAGCAGCGCGCCGACTACGTCGCCCTCTACCCGGCGAGCGTCGGCGCCCTGGACGGCATCCCCTCGGATGTGCGGGACGAGGCGAACAGGGCCTCGTTTGAAAGCACGCGGGCGAAGTACCAGACGGAGCTGGCCGGGATACCGCCGGAGCCGCCGCGGCCCGCGAAGCTCGGAGACGGCACAGAAGAAGAGAAGCGCTGGACGGATTGGTGGGACCAGTACGGGCTGCGCAAGGAGCACCTGGAGAAGGCGCTGAACGGGATGGGCGCGATCCAGGACCGCTTCGACGCCACCGGCAAGGACGGCCTTCCCCAGGCGTATCTGCTGGGCTTCGACGCGGAGGGCGACGGGCGCGCGATCGTCGCCAACGGCAACCCGGACATGGCGGAGCACACCTCCGTCTCCGTGCCCGGCACCAACACCGCGCTGGGCGGGGCGCAGCGCCCCTTGCAGGACGGCGCCGAGCTGTGGCGCAGCAGCAACGCGCTCAGCGGCGGCCGGCCCGTCTCGACGGTCACCTGGATCGGCTACGACACGCCGCCGGACATCCCGAGCGCGACGGTCGACTCGTACGCGGAGGAGGGCGCCCCGGCTCTGAACCGGTTCCTGACGGGACTGGAGACGGCGCAGGGCGGCCCCGAGGCCAGCCACACCACGGTCGTCGCGCACAGCTACGGCACGGTGCTGGTGGGGCAGGCGAGCATGCAGGGCGACTTCCCGGCCGACGATCTGATCACCGTCGGCAGCCCCGGCATGAACATCGAGAGCGCGGAGGAGCTGGAGACGGGCAAGGACCACACGTGGAACCAGGAGGCGGAGGGCGACGCGATTCCCAACTGGGGGCGGTACGTGCACGGTGAGGGCTGGGGGTGGACCATTCCCAGCGACGACGACTTCGGAGCGCACCAGATGAGGACGGACACCGAGGGGCACGGCAACTACTGGTCGCCCAGGTCCGAGAGCATCACCAACCAGGCCCGGGTCATCACCGGGCGCTACGGGGATGTCACGGGTGCGTAGGGCGCGGGGGACAGGCGGGTCGCGGCCCGGGTCCGGCGCGTCGGCCGCCGCGCTCACGGCACTCGCACTCGCTCTGACGGCACTGACGGCACTGACGACGGGATGCTCCGGCATGAACGGCACCGAGGACGACGGACCCGCACCCCGGGTCCGGGAGATCGAAGGCCCCCGCGAGGAGGCCAGGAAGCTGTCCAGCCAGCTCTACGAGCTGCTGCGGGTGAAGGGCAGGGCGAGCGAGGGCGGGCCGGGGGTGATCCGCTGCGAGGGCAGAAACGCGGAGACCTTCTACCGGATCGCCCACCCCTGGTCCCTGAGCGCGAAGTCGCCCGACGAGCTGAAGACGGCTATGGCGGGGCTCAAGGAGGACCTGCCGCGGCACGGCTGGAAGATCGTCGAGGAGGGCCGCTCGTCGAACGCGAACCGGACGCCGTACTTCATGGCCGACTCGACGCGGAAGCGGTTCACGCTGAAGGTGACGCTGGAGGGGCGCACGGAGGCGGCGCCCTCTCCGTCGGGGGAAGGCGAGCCGGAGGGCGGGGTTCCGTCGGGTGACACCGAGCCGCTGCTCTCCTTCCACCTCGTCTCCGACTGCTACCAGGTGCCGGAGGGCGAGAAGGTGGACACGTACTGACCCGACGCCTCCGTAGAGCCGTCTGACCTGCGAAGTCGTGGCCCCGTCCGATGGGCGGGGCCACTGTTCACTCCATCTATACATCGTGTGTATACGCGTGGTGTAGAGTCTCCGTCATGTCCATCAGTCACACATTGCTCGGTCTCCTGGAGTCCGGCCCCCGCCACGGCTACGACCTGAAGCGGGCCTTCGACGAGCGCTTCGGCCACGACCGCCCCCTGCACTACGGGCAGGTCTACTCGACCATGTCCCGGCTGCTGAAGAACGGCCTCGTGGAGGTCGACGGCGTGGAGTCGGGCGGCGGTCCCGAGCGCAAGCGCTACGCCATCACCGACGCGGGCATCACCGACGTCGAGGGCTGGCTCGACACGCCCGAGAAGCCCGAGCCGTACCTCCAGAGCACCCTCTACACCAAGGTCGTCCTCGCCCTGCTCACCGAGCGGAACGCGGCCGGGATGCTGGACTCGCAGCGGGCCGAGCACCTGCGGCTGATGCGCGAGCTGACCCGTCGCAAGCAGCAGGGCGATCTCGCCGACCAGCTCATCTGCGACCACGCGCTCTTCCACCTGGAGGCCGATCTGCGCTGGCTGGAACTGACCGCGGCCCGGCTCGACAAGCTCGCCACGGAGGTGCGGTCGTGAAGCTCGCCGATCAGCCCGATCAGCCCGATCAGCCCGATCAGACCCGAGCCCCCGGCTCCGGCACCACCGGCGCGCCCCTGCTCGCCGCCAGCGGCCTGTACAAGACCTACGGCGCCACTGCGGCCCTCGACGGCGCCGACTTCACCATCGCGCCGGGCGAGGTCGTCGCCGTGATGGGACCCTCCGGTTCCGGCAAGTCGACGCTGCTGCACTGCCTCGCGGGCATCGTCCAGCCCGACGCGGGCAGCGTGACCTACCGTGGCCAGGAGCTGTCGGGCATGTCGGACGCGCAGCGCAGCGAGCTGCGCAGGGGCGACTTCGGGTTCGTCTTCCAGTTCGGCCAGCTCGTGCCCGAGCTGACCTGCGTGGAGAACGCCGCGCTGCCGCTGCGGCTGACCGGCGTCGGCCGCAAGGAGGCGGAGAAGCGCGCCACCGCGTGGCTGGAGCGCCTCGAGGTCGCCGACGTGCGCCACCACAGGCCGGGCCAGATCTCGGGCGGCCAGGGCCAGCGCGTCGCCGTCGCCCGCGCGCTGGCCGGTGAACCGCGCGTCGTCTTCGCCGACGAGCCGACCGGCGCCCTCGACTCCCTCAACGGTGAGCGCGTGATGGAGCTGCTGACCGAGGCGGCACGGGAGACCATGGCCGCCGTCGTGCTCGTCACCCACGAGTCCCGGGTGGCCGCCTACTCGGACCGCGAGGTCGTCGTACGCGACGGCAGGGCACGGGACATGGCGGGTGCGCTGTGACGGCGCGGGGCAACGGCGTGGTGTCCCCGGAGACGGACCGCGCGACGGACCGCGCGACGGACCGCGCGACGGACCGGGCGGCGGGCCCCGCCGGGGGCGCCTCGGCGCACGCCCCCTCGGCGCAGGCCCACGCGCCCGCGGCGCCGAGCGGCCTCAAGCTGTGGGCCCGCGACCTCTTCCTGGGCGCCCGGTTCGCGGTCGGCGGCGGGCGCCAGGGCTGGACCCGCACGCTGCTGACGGCCGTCGGCGTCGGGCTCGGCGTGGCCCTGCTGCTGCTCGCGACCTCCGTGCCCGAGATCATCGACAACCGGAGCGCCCGCGAGGAGGCCCGGTCGGCGGGCACCCAGTACACGGAGACCGAGCCCCCGCGCACCGAGCGGACCATGCTCACCTCCGACGCCAACACCCGGTTCCACGGCGAGCAGCTGTACGGGAGGCAGTTGCGCGCCGAGGGCTCGGACCCGATCCTGCCGCCCGGCGTGGAGAAGCTGCCAGGGCCCGGCGAGATGATCGTCTCGCCCGCGCTCAAGGAGTACCTCGCCACGGACGAGGGCAAGGTCCTGGCCGGCCGGCTCGACGCGCGCGTCGTCGGCGGCATCGGGGACGAGGGCCTGCTCGGCCCCGGCGAACTGGCCTTCTACAAGGGCTCCTCCGACATCTCACTGAAGTCGGGCGCCCACCGAGTGGAGGGGTTCGCGCAGACGGAGCAGCAGGGCGAGCAGCCCATGGACCCGACGATCCTGCTGCTGGTCGTGGTGGCCTGCGCGGTGCTCGTGATGCCGATCGCGGCGTTCGTCGCGACGGCGGTCAGGTTCGGCGGCGAACGCCGCGACGCCCGGCTGGCCGCGCTGCGCCTGGTGGGCACCGACGCGCGGATGACGCGCCGGATCGCCGCGGGCGAGAGTCTGGTCGGCGCGCTCCTGGGGCTGGTGGCGGGCGCCTGGTTCTTCCTGCTGGGCCGGACGTCCATCGCCGCGATGGAGATCTCCGGGATCAGCGTCTTCCCGTCCGACGTGCTGCCCGCTCCGGCCCTCGTCGCGCTGATCGTGCTCGCCGTGCCCGTCGCGGCCGTCCTGGTCACGCTGTTCGCGATGCGCGGTATCGCCGTCGAACCGCTGGGCGTGGTGCGGCAGAGCGCGCGCCGCTCGCGCCGCCTCTGGTGGCGGCTGCTGCCGACGGCCGCGGGCGTCCTGCTGCTGGTGCCGCTGGCCGGTTCGCTCACGGGCGACGAGGCGGACGTCGACACCAAGAAGATCGTCGCCGCCGTCGTCCTGCTGCTGAGCGGCGCCGTGCTGCTGTTGCCCTGGGCGGTGGAGCGGGTCGTGCGGAAGCTGAGCGGAGGCCCGCTCTCCTGGCAGCTCGCCACCCGGCGGCTCCAGCTCAGCAGCGGCGTCGCCACGCGCGCCGTCAGCGGCATCACCATCGCGGTGGCCGGGGCCATCGCGCTCCAGATGGTCTTCACCGCCGTCGAGGCCAAGGCGACCCAGGACACGGGCCAGGACCCGGCGCTGGCCCAGGCGCAGATCTACGGCCAGTACACGACCGTCGAGCAGGCGGCGAAGCTGAACAAGGCGCTGAAGGGGACCGACGGCGTCAAGGAGGCGCAGGGCTCCCTCCAGGCGTACGTGGGCCTGACAGGCACCACGGCCGACGGCGTCAGCGTGACCGTGGGCGACTGCGCCACGCTCCGCGAGCTGGCCCGGATCGGCGACTGCCGGGAGGGCCAGACCTTCCTGGCCAGGTCCTCGGAGTCCGACGAGCCCGACGAGCCGCAGCCCGAGCGCGGCGACCGGCTCGCGCTCGACGAGATCGAGGGCGGCGGGAGCAAGGCGGCGAAGGACCCGCGGGACAGGTGGACCGTGCCCGGCTCCGCCAAGGAGGTCACGTCCCGCAAGACGGCGGACGGCCAGTACACGAGCGGCGTCATGGTCACGCCCTCGGCCATGCCCGTCGAACGGCTCAAGGAGGCCAGCTACCGCGCCGCGGTGCGCACGGACCTGAGCGACCCGGAGGCGATGGAGAACGTCCGGACGACGGTCTTCCAGGCCGACCCGGCGTACAACATCTTCGAGATGAAGACCCGCACCACCTCGGGCGAGTTCCTCGGCATCCAGCGGGGCCTCACGGCCGCCTCGGCCGCGGTGCTGCTGCTGATCGGCTTCAGCATGATCATCACCACGCTGGAGCAGCTCAGGGAGCGCAAGCGGCAGCTGTCCGTACTGGTGGCCTTCGGCACGCGCCGCTCCACCCTCGGCGCCTCGGTGCTCTGGCAGACGGCGGTGCCCGTGGTGCTCGGGCTCGCGCTCGCGACCGTCTTCGGGCTCGGGCTGGGCTGGGGACTGCTGCGGACGATGGGGCAGGCGAAGGTGGACTGGCTGGCCTTCCTGCCCGCCGTGGGCGTCGGCTTCGGAGTGATCGCGATGGTGACGCTGGTGAGCCTGCCGCCACTGTGGCGGATGATGCGGCCGGACGGTCTGCGTACGGAGTGAGGGCGCGTTTCCCCTCGCGGGCACGTTCCCCCTGGCGGGGCCCCTGATCGACGGGGCCCCGCGCGACCCCGGCCGGTTCCCCTCAACGGCCGGGGTCGTGTCGTGAGGGTGCGTCGCGGGGGTGGTCGGGGTCGCGTCGCGCCCAATAAAGTGTTATCACTTTGCTAGGCGTTCGAAAGCTGGGGGCGCCGCAGAACCGCAAGAACGGGGGATTCCCATGTCCGTGAACGACACCGCGTACGACACCGCCGGGTCCGCACTGGAGCCCGGAGACGTACCGCGGATGCCCAGGCCCGACGTGCGCGAGACGGCGGCCCACAGCATTCCGGGCGGGCTCGCGCTGCTGCTCGGCCTCGTCGGCTCCCTCCTCGGGGCGGGCGCCGTGGTCGGGGGCGGGGTGCTGGCCGGGGACGGCTCGGGCGGCGTCGGCGCGGTACTCATCGTGCTCGGCGTGCTGCTGCTGATCGGCTCGGTCTTCGCGATGTCGGGGCTCAACATGGTGGCGCCGGGCGAGGCCCGCGTGGTCCAGCTCTTCGGCCGCTACACCGGCACGATCCGCAAGGACGGGCTGCGCTGGGTCAACCCGCTGACCACCCGGCACAAGATCTCGACCAGGGTGCGCAACCACGAGACCGCGGTGCTCAAGGTCAACGACGCCTACGGCAACCCGATCGAGCTGGCGGCCGTGGTCGTCTGGCAGGTCGAGGACACGGCGATGGCCAGCTTCGCCGTGGACGACTACATCGAGTTCGTGTCCACCCAGACCGAGGCGGCCGTACGCCACATCGCCATCGAGTACCCCTACGACGCGCACGACGAGGCCGGGCTCTCGCTGCGCGGCAATGCCGAGGAGATCACGGAGAAGCTGGCTGCCGAGCTGACCGTACGGGTGGAGGCGGCGGGCGTGACGATCGTCGAGTCCCGCTTCACGCACCTCGCCTACGCGCCGGAGATCGCCTCGGCCATGCTGCAACGGCAGCAGGCGGGCGCGGTCGTGGCCGCGCGCAAGACGATCGTGGAGGGCGCCTGCGGCATGGTCGAGGACGCGATCACCCGGATCACCGCGCAGGACTTCGTCGAGCTGGACGAGGAGCGGCGCGCGACGATGGTGAGCAACCTCCTGGTCGTGCTCTGCGGCGACCGCTCGCCGCAGCCGGTGATGAACACGGGATCCCTCTACCAGTGACGGATCCGCACGCCTCGGGGGAGGAGCCTCCGGAAGAGGAGGCTCCGGGCCCGGCGGCGCCTAAGCGGCGGTCGCAGCAGCGCAAGCAGGTGCTGCTGCGGCTGGACCCGTCGATGCACGACGCGCTGGCGCGCTGGGCGGCGGACGAGCTGCGCTCCACGAACGCGCAGATCGACTATCTGCTGCGCCGGGCGCTCAAGGACGCGGGCCGCCTCCCGAAGGAGGCCCGGCCCCACCCCCGCAGGGGGCGCCCGCCCCGCGAGGAGCGATCCGGCGAGGAGTGACGGGGGCCCGGGGGCCCGACCCGGGGGCCGGGCCGGGGGTCACTCCACGAGGCGGACGGGCAGCGGGGAGAGCGCGGCGCGGAGCGAGGCGGCGAACGTCGTGAACTCCGCCTCGCGCGCCGCACCGGCCCGCATCGTCAGGGCGATGCGCCGCGCGGGCGCGGTGGGCGCGAAGTAGGCGGTGGAGAGCTGGTCGTTGCGGGCCGTCTCCACCCGCAGTGCCGTACGGGGCAGCAGTGTGACGCCCATGCCGCCCGCGACGAGCTGGACCAGCGTGGACAGGCCCGCCGCGCTCGTCGTCACGGCCCCCTCCTCACGGCCCGCCTCGCGGCAGATGTCCAGGGCCTGGTCCCGCAGGCAGTGCCCCTCGTCGAGCAGCAGCAGATCCATCTCGCGCAGCGCCGACCTCGGCACGTCCCCGCGCCCGGCGTACTCGTGGTCGCGCGGGGTGACCAGCACGAAGTCCTCGTCGAACAGCGGCAGCTCGGTGACCCCGGCGGCGCCCAGCGGGATCGCGAGCAGCAGCAGGTCGAGCCGCCCGTGCCCCAGCCCGTCGAGCAGCGAGGCGGTCTGCTCCTCGTGGACTTGGAGATCGAGGTCCGGGTACTCCTCGCGGACGAGCCGCAGCACCGTCGGCAGCAGATACGGCGCCACCGTGGGGATCACGCCCAGCCGCAGCACCCCGGTGAAGGGCGCCCGCGCGGCCTCGGCCTCCTCCAGCAGCTCGCCGACGGAGTCCAGGACGCGCCTGGCCCGTACCGCCATCCGCTCGCCCGCGGGCGAGAGCAGCACCTTGCGCGTCGTGCGCTCCAGCAACTGCACCCCGAGCGTCTCCTCCAGCGCGGCCACGGCGCCCGACAGCGCGGGCTGGCTCATGCCGATCGCGCCCGCCGCCTCCCTGAAGTGCAGATACTCGGCGACGGCGGCGAAGGCCCGCAACTGCGACAGGGTGGGCTGCCGGGCCCGCGCCGCGTGCGCCGACGGGTACGGGCCGCTCGGCGCGGCGCTCGTCGCGTACGGTGTGGGCGGGGTCACTGATAACCACCTCCGATCAACACCGGCAAGGGTAACGGTTTCCGCGATGAATCCCGGTTGGTTCAGCGGTGACTCAGCGACGGCTCAGCGGTGGCTCAGCACGTTGACCACCCGCCCGTTCGGGTCCCGGACGAAGAACCGCCGCACCCCCCACTCCTCGTCCCGCAGCGTGTGCACGATCTCCGCGCCACTCTCGCGCACGGCCGCGTGGACGGCGTCCACGTCGTCCACCTCGACGCTCATGTCCGGCACGACGGGCGCGGTCTTGTCGTGCGTCATGAAGGTGACCTGCGCCGTCGGGTTCTCGGGCGAGGCGAGCGTCACGACCCACCCGTGGTTCATGACCTCCTCGAACCCCAGCAGCCCGTAGAAGTCCCGGCTCTCCTCCACGGCCTCTGACGCGATATCGGGCATGACCCGGCGGACGGACATGGTGCCTCCCTGCTGACGGTGCGAGTGTGAACGTCACGAGTGAACGCGCGATCGATTCTCTCCGGCTCCGCGCCCCGGTGTCCCCGGTTTACGCGGCACAGGGCACCGGGCGGCGCACGCATCCCCACGTGCATCATGGCGTCATACGTGAGTATGCTCCCCCGTATGAATCCTCGTACGCGCACCACGGTCAGCCTGCCAGTCGATCTCGTCGCCCACGCGCGCGCCGCCTCCGACGGCAACTTGTCGGCTTACATAGAGCGCGCACTCCGGGCCCAGCAGCTACGCGACGCGGCCCCCGCCGTGCGGGCCTGGCGCGAGCAGGCGGCGAGCGACGCCGAGGAATTGGCCGACATCTTCGGTGAGGACGTCGCGTGACATCACTTGCCCGTGGCCAGGTCTGGCGTGTTCAGTTGGCCACCAAGAGCCGGGCGGTGGTCATCGTCGAGTCGGACGTCGCTTTGGAGGCCCTGCCCGGCACTGCCGTGTGCATGATGATCGACGAGACCGAGGGCGCCCCGGACACCGTCGTCACCATCCCTATGAACCACCCGGTGCGTGGCGCCGCCGTCTCCGTCGACCTCACCGCCCTCACCGACAAGCGCCTGAGCGCCGGAGAGTTCCTCGGCACCGTCGCCCCCGAGACGATGGACCGGATCTCCGCGGCCCTGCGCATCAGTCTGGATCTCACCTGACGCCGCCAGGGAGGAGAGGCGGCGGGGCCGGTGGCTCCGAGGCAGGGGCCTGAACTGATAACGGGAGCCGATCATCGGCACCGGCACGGTGTTTCAGCGGCCTCGACGTCGGCACACCGCGCCGTCGCCGCCGACTGCCGCCCGAGTGCGGCTGGCGTGGCCTGTGGCTGGCTACGGGGGCGGGGCGGGGCCCGCCCCGCCCCCGTTGTCCGGCCGTGCGCTGGTACGTGGCGGGTCGCCGTACTGCCGCCGTCGTGACCGCGCCCGCGTGAGCAGACCACCCCCGGTACGGGGCTGATGGGGGGCGACTGCTGCCGCGTCGGGGTTGCGCGGATCGTGGTCGCTCCGCGTCGGTTCCCCGCCGTCGGGGTGGCGGAGTGTGTCGCCCCAGCAGGCGGCCGAGCCAGGGGGCAGGGAGGCATCCGTGCGCCAGCCCGTACGGTTTCCCCCTCACTGTGACGTGCTGTCTGTGGCGGAAACCTCAGCGCGCACGGCCTACCGTGTTGCTGGGCTCGTCCACCCAGACGCGCTCTTGTGCGCTGGTGACCGTCACGCCGAAGCGCGTCAGGCCCGGCTGCCCCGCGTCGCACCACTGGGCGAAGGCGTTCGTCACCTCGTCCAGCAGCCGACGTCTGCCCCACTGGCGGCCCCGCCCTACCGGCTTCCACGCCGCCCACGACGTGCCGTCGAGGTCGTAGAACCACCACGTCTCACGGCCGAACTCAGCCCGGATCGACGGCACTCGCAGGTGCAGGAAGAACTGCGCGCCCAAGGAGTCCCGCAGCTCCCGCATGTCCCCTTCCCCGCGCCAGCGGTCGGCCTCTTTGAGTGTCTTGGCGATCAGCGGGTCAATGGCCGTCTCTCCTGTGCGGCGCTGTCCGCGCAGCACCATGAAGGAAGCCGTATCGACGCATCCGCCCTCTGCTTCTAGGCCGTCTTCGCTCACCACCAGGCGCAGCAGCGCCACGCCCCGATAGGGCACGACGATCACCCCTCCCGGGAAGCACTGTTCCACCCACGAGTACGGCACGGATGTCACGCCCGCCGTGGACTGCACCCGCGCGAACGGGCTCCGCTCCGGATAACCGTGCTCCCCGTCCGCGCACACGACGCGGGGCTCGAACCCCGCCCGCTTGAGTGTGTCCCGCCCCGCCGTCGCCAGCACCGGGTCAAGCTCCACCGAGGTCACCTGTCGCACTCCGGCCCGCACGCTCAGCAAAGCAGTGTTGTAGCCCGTGCCCGTGCCGATCTCCAAGACCCGCTCACCGGGATTCAGCCCCAAGTGCCCGAGGCAGCGCAGCACCATGTGCGGCGCTGAGATCGAGGAGGAGAACCGCCCCGTCGCGGGCCCGTCCGGACTCACCGCTCCGTCATCGATCTGCGTGATGAGAGCTGTCTTCGGCGCGTACACCGCCTGCGCCCATCCCTCCCCGTCCGCTGTCCGGTCCAGCAGCGGATAGCGACCGTCCGGGCCTTTCTCCGGCCACCACACTCGGTCGGGGACGAAGACCTCACGCGGTACGGACTCGAAGGCGGCACGCATCCACTCGTCGCGGAAGAAGCCGCCCCGCTCCAGTTCATCCGCACACCGCGACCGCCGCGCCGCCCAAGACGTGCCCCTCATCGGCGGTGGGGGGCGTCGCCGTTACCGCCCATCGTCAGCCTCCAGCAGTTGGTGTCGCCGAGCGTGCGGGATCATTTGCCGTTGCCGAACGTGCGCGCTTTCCGGCCGCCCCTCTTCCCCTTCGCCTACCCCCGGCGAGCGAGCGCCAGCCGCGCCAGCGGGTGCCGAACGCCGCTCGGTCGAGGCCGCCGTCGGACGCGTGTTGACCGCGTCGCACCGGGCACCCTCCGAGACAGCGCACGCTATGGCAGCAGCCGCGACATTCACGGCAGACAGCGACTCGCGTAGCCATACCATCGGAAGCCAAGCCACCACGCCCGAAACCCGCTGAGGTGCACACGTGAGCAACTGGGCTGATCTGACGACCGGGAAGCGCATCAAGGCTCTACGGGGCTCCGACCTGACACAGCAGGGGCTGGCCGAAGCGGCTGGCGTCTCGTACGCCCTGATCCAGAAAGCCGAACAGGATCGCGGCGAACTCTCCGTCGGCTCCCTGCTCAAGCTCGCCGCCGCGCTCCGCACAGACGTGGGCGTGATCCTCGGCCAGCAAGCACCGCGTCGCGGCATGGACCGAGGCAGCCGTACCGCCCTGCGGCAGCTCTCCGACGCCGTCCACGAGAGTGCCCTCGGCGAATGGGACGGCGTCGAGGACCCGAGCACCGTCGACGAGCTCGGCGGCGCGCGCGACCTCGCATGGTCGGCGTACTGGAACAGCGACACGTCGCGCGTGGCGATGCTCGCCTCGCAAGTGCTCATGGAAGGGCGGGTACGGCTCGACTCGGCGACGGGAGAGGAACGCGACCGTCTCGCGACGATCCTCGCGAGCACTTACCGCGTCGCCGCCTCGACGGCGAATGGGTTCGGACACCGGGACCTAGCCCTCTCCGCGCTCACGTCCGCGAAGCTGCTCGCCAAGCAGGCAGGCGACCCCGTGATGGGCGCACTACTCGAATCCACGCTGTCGTGGATCTACTTGCGCGGGGCGAAGATGCCGCGGGCCGAGGCCGTCGCCGAGCGTGCCGCCCTCGCGATCGAGCCGTCGTTCAGCCGGTCTGCGAAACCTGAACTGCTCGCGTACGGGCGCCTGATGATCTCGGCGGCCGTGGCCGCGTCGAGGCGCGAGGACGAGAGCAAGGTGGACGACTACATTTCGCAGGCACACGCCGCAGCGGCGAGGCTGGGCAAGGACGTGAAGCTCTTCGGCACGTCGTTCGGGCCGACGGCGGCGAAGACGGAAGCGGTCGGGATTCACGTCGCGCTGAAGAACTACGGGCGAGCGCTCAAGCTCGCCGATCAGCCGGACATGCGGCAGCTTCCGTCGACCATGTCCAAGGTGGCGCGCAACCGGTACAAGCTCGACGTCGCCCTCGCGCAGTGCTCGGCCGGGTTGCACGAGAAGGCCGGCGACACGCTGGTCGAGGTCGGCCTCGACGCCCCGGAGTGGGTCAAGCATCAGGCGTTGCCGGGCGTCATCGGGCAGCGCATCGCGAAGGTGTCGACGTCCCGCGTGCGCAGCATCAGCGAATTGATCGGCGTGCCGTTGGTCGCGTGACGCCTACGGAGCGTAGGAGTCGGCGCCCTGTCACTTGGTGGCGGTCCTACGCCCCGTCTCTTCACTATGTGTGATCAGGCCAGCACGACCGGCTCACCCGGGCCCCGGCGTTCCCCTCGCGGCACACTGACTGGCGGGGCCGGGCCGGTCTCACTCCCTCCATGGGTTCAAGACCGCGATGCTCAGGACGGTCAACATCGCCAGAGTGCTGGCGCATGTGCAGACCAGGTGCGTCACGGCATGGGTTTTCCAGCGGGCGGTGTGCTTCAGGGGAGGTCGACGGTGTCGGCTCGCCGGGTCCGTCGAAGGCGAGGCCATCGGTGCGTGCCGTGCCCGCGTCATCACGAGCCCTCGTCGGCGAGGAGTTCGGCCCAGACGGTTTTGCCCTGATCGCGGTACTCGACCTCCCAGCGATCGGTGAGCGCGGCAACGAGCAGAAGGCCGCGACCTGTCTCCTCCTCGCCTGCTGGCTTGCGTGGGGCCGGAGAAGCGGTGGACCTGTCCGTGACCGCGATACGGACTCTGCGCGGCGTGGGGAGGCTGACGCTTACGCGCATGTGTGCGCCCCGGCTGTGCCGGACCGCGTTGCCTACCAGTTCGGAGACGACCAGTTTCCCCACGTCAACGAGGTCAGCGAGTCTCCAGAGGGTCAACGCCGTATCTACGAGCGCTCGGGCGCGGCGTGCCGACTCCGGCTCGCACGGCATGGGTTGGCTGTAGCCGGGGCTGCCGGTTTCGTTCGGCTCGGTCGCGGTCATGGTCACCGGATCTCTCCTCCTGGGCGGTAGCCAACGCCCGCCTCCAGTGCTGTTTCTTGATCCCCCGCGTGTTCTAAGCGCGTCATCTGATGGCCCTTCGGCGGTCCTTGATCGCCGGTCCGGCGACCGCATGACACAGCACTGTGATCGCGCGAGCACGCTGCGCCACTGGAACACAGCATGAATCGCACGGATAGCAATCCGCAACTGTTCTACTGGAAAATGTTCCAAGTGCACTCGGAGTGACTAGTGTGGGTCCGACATCACGCAACGCGGAGGAGGGAAGGGGACGTTGACCGAGACTCGTCCGCCGTCAGTTCGTCGGCGGCGACTGGCGATCCTGCTGGGCAATTTGAGGGAGGCCGCAGGGATCAGCCCCGATGCGGCAGCGGAGCACCTGGGCTGTCACCGGTCCAAGATCTCTCGGTTGGAGAACGCAAAGCTGGGCGTCTCCCTGAGTGAGCTACGGGATCTGTTGGCCCTCTACGGGGTCGAAGACCAGTCGTACGTGGAAAGCCTGGTCCAACTGGCTCGGGAGGCGCGACACCGTGGCTGGACGCGGCATCTCGGCGCCATGAACCCGTCGTTCGTTGATGAGATCGACCACGAGCAGACGGCAAGCTACATCCGCACGTACCAGCCCCATGTCATCGCTGGGCTCTTCCAGACCTCGGACTACGCCAGGGCGATCTACAAGGCCAACCCGGAGGCGTTGGACGCAAAGCGAGCCGACGAGCTTGTTGAGCTACGCATGCAGAGGCAAGAGGTGTTGCACCGCGACGAGCCGCCGCGCGTCTCGCTGATCGTGGGTGAGACCGCGCTGCGTAACAGCATCGGCGGCCGAGAGGTGATGAAAGGTCAGCTTGAGCATCTGCTGTCTCTGTCTGAGCGTCAGCCGGTCGAGATCCAAGCCCTGCCCTTCGCTACTGGCGCTCACGCCGGACTGACCGGGGCGTTTGTGATCTACACGTTCCCGACTCCCGCTTACACGGACGTGGTCTGTATCGAACACCTGACGGGCACACTCCACCTGGAGATAGAGGAGGAGGTCGGTGCGTACACGCTGGCCTACGATTCGCTTCGTTCGAGTGCGCTTCCCGCTAGAGCAAGCCGAGACCTGATCCACCAGGTCCTGCATGATCTATGACTGTCGAGCTGAAGACGAGGTATCCCGTGGCACAGTCCCCTCTTACCGACATCACATGGCGCAAGAGCAGCTACTCGGGTGGCGGCTCAGGGGGCGGTAACTGCGTCGAGGTAGGCGCCTCCGCCGCCATTTCCGCCCCTGTACGGATACGGGACTCCAAGGCTGTCAACGGCCCTGCCCTCGCCGTGTCCCCCGTCGGCTGGAACGCGTTTGTCTCCGCCGTTCAGGCGGGCGCACTGTAGGCCGCTTCGCCGCAGTGCGCGAAGGGGCCGCCGTCGTTCAGTGGGACGGCGGCGGCCCCTTCGCGTCTTGTGCACCTGGTCCGACTCGTCACCCGCACCGAACAGCTACTCGCCGACGCTCAAATCCCCCCCACAGACCGGAGGGCACACGTACGCGGCGGACGACGCAGAGCAGTCCAAGGGCGCCGCAGGCTTCCTGCTGGAGATGGGCATGCTGAAGCGGGCCAAACGCTCCGGCTGGTGGATCGCCGGAGTCAAGGACACCGAAACCATCGCCGAGCATTCGTTCCGTGTCGGCCTCATCGGCTCCGTACTCGCCATGATGGAGGGCGCCGACCCGGCGAGGTCCGCCCTTCTCGGTCTGTGGCACGACACCCAGGAGACCCGCGTCAGCGCAAGCGCTGGCCGAGGCCGCTCTGCACATGACCTCTGTGGAGTGGCAGCAGACGTACCTGCGCTGAGTCTCGGCCTCCCTCCGCGTCTCCGAAGGGTCCCGCCCTCACCCGCACTGATAACGACACCCGATCAACGCCACGGCGACAGGCTATTTCCGCGATCAATGCTGGTTGTGGCACTGTATGGAGTCCGTCCAACCAGTAGGAAGGCCCTCAAAAGGGGTCGTTCTGCCTCGCAAGGAGTGTGTGTTGCTCACTGTCGGTGACAAGTTCCCCGAGTTCGAACTGACCGCCTGCGTCTCCCTGGAGAAGGGCAAGGAGTTCGAGGAAATCACCCACAAGACCTACGAGGGCAAGTGGAAAGTAGTCTTCGCCTGGCCGAAGGACTTCACCTTCGTCTGCCCGACCGAGATCGCCGCGTTCGGCAAGCTGAACGAGGAGTTCGCCGACCGTGACGCGCAGATCCTCGGCTTCTCCGGCGACTCGGAGTTCGTGCACCACGCCTGGCGCAAGGACCACGACGACCTGCGTGACCTGCCCTTCCCGATGATGGCCGACTCCAAGCACGAGCTGATGCGCGAGCTGGGCATCGAGGGCGAGGACGGCTTCGCGCAGCGTGCCGTCTTCATCGTGGACCAGAACAACGAGATCCAGTTCACGATGGTGACTGCCGGTTCCGTGGGCCGTAACCCCAAGGAGGTCCTGCGGGTCCTCGACGCGCTCCAGACCGACGAGCTGTGCCCCTGCAACTGGACCTCGGGCGACGAGACGCTCGACCCGGTCGCGCTGCTGGCGGGTGAGTGATCACCCCATGGCCCTCGACGATCTGAAGTCGGCCCTGCCCGACTACGCCAAGGACCTGAAGCTCAACCTCGGTTCCGTCATAGGCAACTCGGAGCTTCCCAAGCAGCAGCTCTGGGGCACCGTGCTCGCCACGGCCATCGCGTCCCGCTCCGGCATCGTCCTGCGTGCCCTGGAGCCGGAGGCGAAGGAGAACCTGAGCGCGGAGGCGTACACAGCGGCCAAGTCCGCCGCCGCCATCATGGCGATGAACAACGTCTACTACCGCACCCGGCACCTGCTGTCGGACCCGGAGTACGGCACCCTGCGCGCCGGTCTGCGGATGAACGTCATCGGCAACCCGGGCGTGGAGAAGGTGGACTTCGAGCTGTGGTCGCTCGCCGTCTCCGCCATCAACGGCTGCGGCATGTGCCTGGACTCGCACGAGCAGGTGCTGCGCAAGGCCGGTGTCGACCGCGAGACGATCCAGGAGGCGTTCAAGATCGCCTCGGTCGTCCAGGCCGTCGGCGCCACCCTTGAGGCCGAGGCCCAGCTCCAGGGCTGACCCGCACCTCGCGCGTACGACTCGCGCATACGAAGCCCGCCCCGTACCGGTGATCACCGGTACGGGGCGGGCTTCGTCGTGCTCGCCGTGCCGCGCGGGCGCCCGCGCTAGGGCAGCGCCAGCTCGAACCAGACGACCTTCCCCGTCGAGAGCCGCGTCGCGCCCCAGCGCCGCGCCATCTTGTTGACGAGGTACAGGCCACGGCCGCCCTCGTCCGTCGCGCGGGCCTGCCGCAGCCGGGGCAGTTGCGGCACGTCGTCGCCGACCTCGCAGCGCAGCGTGTCCGTGCGCAGCAGGCGCAGCGTGATGGGGCGTTCCGCGTAGCGCACCGCGTTCGTCACGACCTCGCTGACCAGCAGCTCGACCGAGTCCGTCAGCTCCTCCAGGTCCCAGCGCGCCAGCGCGCGCCGGGCCAGCCTGCGGGCCTGGCCCGCGGTCTGGGCGCGCGGGTCGAGGAACCAGTACGCGACGTCGCTGGGCGCGATCCCGTCGAAGCGCGCGGCGAGCAGCGCGATGTCGTCGTCGCGGTCGCCGGGGCCGAGGATGTCCAGCACCTCGTCGCACAGCGGCTCCAGCGGGGCCGACGCGTCAGGGCGGGTCAGCCTGGCCGTCGCGGCGAGCTTCTCGCGCAGATGCTCGATGCCCGTCCACACGTCGCGCTGACGCGACTCGACGAGACCGTCGGTGTAGAGCAGCAGCGTCGCACCCGCCGGAGCGTCCAGCTCCACCGCCTCGAAGTCCACACCGCCGACGCCGATCGGCGCGCCCGCCGGGATGCGCAGCACCTCGGCGCGTCCGCCCCGGTGCAGCATCACCGGCGGCGGATGGCCCGCGTTCGCGACCACTATCCGGTGCGCCACCGGGTCGTAGACGGCGTAGAGGCAGGTGGCCATGCGGTCGCTGCCGAGCCGCTGTGCCTGCTCGTCCAGGTGGTGCAGCACTTCCTGGGGCGGCAGATCGAGCCCGGCCAGGGTCTGCGCCGTCGTGCGGAGCTGGCCCATGATCGCGGCCGACGTCATGGAGTGCCCCATCACGTCGCCCACCACGAGCGCGACCCGGCTGCCCGGCAGCGGGATCGCGTCGTACCAGTCGCCGCCGACGCGCGCGGTCTCGGCCGCGGGCAGATAGCGGCTGGCGAGCTGGCAGCCGGTGGGCTGCGGCAGCTCGTCGGGGAGCATGGTGCGCTGCAACTCGTCAGCGATGTACGCCTCGCGCCCGTACAACACGGCCTTGTCGACGCCGAGCGCGGTGTGGGTGGCGAGCTGCGCCGCGATCAGGAGGTCATCCGGCTCGAACGCGGGGCGCTCGGGACGACGCAGGAAGACGGCGGCGCCGATGACTCTTCGGCGCCCTCGCAGCGGCGCGAGGATGGCGCGGTTGCCGGACGGGACGTCGCGGCCCGTGCCGAGCAGTTCGGGGAGCGCGGCGCGGGCCGCGGGCGCGTCGGCGAAGACGGGGCGCACCCCGCGCAGCACCTCGGCGAGGGGGCCTCCGGCGCGCACCTCGGCGAACTCCGCCGCAGCCGAGGTGCCGTCGGGCACGGCGGACAGCAGCGACAGGCCCTGCGCGGGCTCACCGCCCGCGTCCCCCGCACCGGCGTCACCGCCGAAAGCGGAACCCGGAGCGGCACCCGAACCGGAATCCGGAACGGCGCCGGAAACGGAACCGGAGCCCGAGCCTGCGCCCGTACCCGTACCCGCCTCCGCCACGCGCGCCTGGGCCGCCAGCGCCCGCGCCGCCGACTGCGGGTCCTCGGGGATGCGGTCGCTGCGGCGCAGCCTCAGCACGACGGGTCCGGTCGGCCGCTCGTCGCCCACGGGGAGCGGGTCGCGCAGATAGACGAGGATCGCGTCCGAGTAGGCGGGCACGCTGGCGCGGCAGAGGCCGAGCACCGTCTCGTCGAGGTCTATGCCGCGCGCGATCCTGCGGGTGGCGGCGCCCACGAACCGCAGCCGGTCGCCGCCTCTGCGCTCGCGCTCGGCGCTCTCGCTCATGGCAGCGGCGGCGGCCGTCGCCGGGTCCGCCAGGGGCGGCGCTGCGCGGTCGTCGGGGTGCGAGTCGCCGCCGCTGTCCAGGTGCGGCGCCGCAGGCGCCGCGGGCTCCGGGGGCTTGCCGCCCTCCGGAGCGCCCTGTGCCGGGACGCCGGGCGCCCCCGCGCCGCCCGCGCCGCCCGGCGCGTCCTGGTGTGCGCCCGCCCTGTCCGCCGTCGGCCCGGCGGAGCCTGCGGCGCCCCTGGGGCCCTCGGCCCCCTCGGGCCTGTGGGGTCCACCGGTCTCACCGGGGCCGCCGGCGCCGGGCGGTCCCGGTGTGCCGGTCCGGCCGGCCGGTTCCTCGGGAACGGCGGAGTGCTCCGCCGCGCAGCCCGGGTCCGTGCCCGCGTTCACGCCCTGCTTCCCCCTGTTCCGCTTGGTCCTCGTCCTCGCGTTGCCCTTCTCCTTTCCCTTTCCCTCCCCGTTCCCCCTGGTCCCGCCTTCGCCCGTGCCGCCGCCGTCCCGCTGTGCGGGCGGGCGCGCGGAACGCTCCCGCGCGCCCCCGCCGTGTGCGGGTGCGGGTACGGATGCGGGCATCGGGTCGGCAGCCGCCTGGTGGGGGGCAGGGCGGGCGGCGGGGGCCCCGGCATGCGCGGGGTCCTGGCCGCCGCCGTTGGGCGGGGCCTTGTCGGTCGGGTTCGCCGCAGGCGAGTGCGCCCTCTCGGCGCTGCTCGCCGTGGGCGATTCATGCTCCGTCACGCGTTCGGTTTCCATCCATCCGGGGCTGCGCGTCGGGCGCGGCCGGCGCTGGGTGCTCGCCGGCTACGGGCGTCGTCGGCATCGCAGGAAAAGCTGGATCTCGGGCGGTACATCGGTGCTGGCCGGAGCATAGGCGTAGGCGTCCTCCCCGGCGATCTCGAAACCCGCCTCGCGTACGACCCGGCGCAAGTCGTCCCGCAGATAACCGGATACCCGGATCGTGTTGCCCAAGAACGGAATCGAGAAGTCATTCACATCTGCTTCCACCATCGCGATGGCCAACGGACCGCCCTCGCGCAACTGGCCGTGCAGCATGCGCAGAGCGTACGGAATCTCCTCGCGTGGCAGCATCAGCAGCGAGAAGAAGGCGGCGGCTCCATCGAAGGGGCCAAGGTTGCGCTTCTCCAGATCCGCGAAGTCCATGCGGTGGAATTCGGCTTCGGGCACATTGTCGCGGCACAGCTTCAGCATCGCAGCCGACAGATCGACGCCCGTCACCCGGTGCCCCGCGTCGGTCAGTTGACGTGCCGTCGGCAGGCCCGTACCGCAGCCGAGGTCGAGCACCCGGGCACCGGCGGGCAGCTCGGCGGCCAGCCACGCGCCCGCGGCGAGCTGCCCCTCCTTGTGGGGGAAGGCTTCGTCGTAGCGGTCGCCGATGGTGTCGAACGCCTCGGCCTGACCGGTCCTGTCGATGCCGGACCTGTCGAAGCCTTTGTACGCCCCGTGTCCATCAGTCCTGCCCACGATTGGCCTCCTCTCTGACCGCGTGCCAAACCCCCGACGGGGAAGGGGAGTTGTGCAGCAGAGCGCTTACGGACGTTGATCCTACGTTTGCAGTATGGGGGCGCAGCAAGCGTTTCCGGGAGGTAGGCGGGGTCACGTGTTGAACGGTGTGCCGCGCGCTCTGCCGCGCCCGGGTCCGCTGCCCGCGGCGCGCTCGACGGTGACGGGGCGGCGGTCCCAGTCGTCCGGCAGCCGGGGGACGGGCCAGCGCGGGTCGGGGCGCCAGTTCTCCCAGCCGTCGGGGAACGGCGAGGCCCAGGAGCGGATGCGGCACAGCGCCGCCTCGCCCGCCTCGCGGACCCGTCGTGCCTGCTCGGCGTCCATGAGGCCCGCGCGCTGCGCCTCGGCGAACTCGTCCTCGTCGCGCCACTCCCAGGTGTGGTCCGGGTAGACGGCGATGTCCAGGAAATGGTCCTCGGAGTCGACGCCGCCCACCCATCGGTGACGGGGCTCTTCGAGGTTGACGTAGAAGTTCTTGAACCGCCAGCCGCGCTCCCAGAACAGCCACACCGACCACGGCTCGCCCGGCCGCGCCAGCTTGAGCACCCCGGTGCCGAACCAGCGCGAGAGCGCGACGGTGCGGGGCTTGGTGTAGCGGGTGGCGAGCGGTTCACGGTGCACGGGGGTGCCGTCGGCCAGCTCGGGCTTCACGCAGACGGTGCCGGGCGCGAGCCACACGGCGAGCAGGTCAGGGGTGTCGTGGACGACGGTGACGGGGCGGCAGATGTGCGGCGTGCCCGCGGGGGAGCCGTTGGCGCGGTAGCGCCACAGGATCTGCGATCCCGGCGACCAGTGGCCGCGGGCGTGCGCTCCGGTGTCGTTGCCGGTGCCGTTGCCGTGTGCCTTTCCCGCTGTGTCCGCCGTCTCCGCTGTCATGCGCAGATCCTAGAGGTGACGGGCCCCTCGCGCCGTGAGCTGTGCCGCAGCCCAACTCGTACGGGCGTGACCCTTCCCACGCCCGGAGGGGGCGGCCACCCTGGCCGCACGCCCCCTCCGGGCGGCCTCACCACGCCTCAGGGGTGCGTCATGCGCAGGACGTCCAGCGCCTCGTCCAACTGCTCCAGCGTCAGATCCCCCCGCTCGACGTGGCCCGCCTCCAGGACCGCCTCGCGGATCGTCTGCCGCTCGGCGAGCGCCTTCTTGGCGACGGCGGCCGCGGCCTCGTAGCCGATGTACTTGTTGAGCGGTGTGACGACGGAGGGGGAGGACTCGGCGTACTCGCGGGCGCGTTCCGCGTGCGCCGTGATGCCGTCCACGGTGCGGTCGGCCAGCAGCCGGGAGGCGTTCGTCAGCAGCCTGACCGACTCCAGCAGGTTCTTGGCCATGACCGGCAGCATCACGTTCAGCTCGAAGTTGCCAGAGGCCCCGGCCGTGGCCACCGTCGCGTCGTTGCCGGTGACCTGCGCGGCGACCATCAGCACGGCCTCCGGGATCACCGGGTTGACCTTGCCCGGCATGATCGAGGAGCCGGGCTGGAGGTCGGGCAGCGCGATCTCGGCGAGCCCGGTCCTGGGGCCCGAGGCCATCCAGCGCAGATCGTTGGAGATCTTGGTGAGTCCGACGGCGATCGTACGGAGCTGGCCCGACGTCTCCACGAGCCCGTCCCGCGCCCCCTGCGCCTCGAAGTGGTCGCGCGCCTCGGTGAGCGGCAGCCCCGTGGTCCTGGCGACCTCCTCGATGACGGCCCCTGAGAAGCCGGGCGGGGTGTTGATGCCGGTGCCCACGGCCGTGCCGCCCAGGGGCAGCTCGGCGAGGCGCGGCAGCGAGGCGCGCAGCCGCTCGATGCCGTGCCGCACCTGCGCCGCGTACCCGCCGAACTCCTGGCCCAGGGTCACGGGCGTCGCGTCCATCAGATGCGTCCGCCCCGACTTCACCACCTGCGCGAACTCCTCCGCCTTGTGGCTCAGCGACGCCGCGAGGTGGTCGAGCGCGGGGATCAGGTCGGCCGTGACGGCGGCCGTCGCCGCGATGTGGATGGAGGAGGGGAAGACGTCGTTCGAGGACTGGCTCGCGTTGACGTGGTCGTTGGGGTGGACGGGCGAGCCCAGGCGCTCGGTCGCGAGGGTGGCGACGACCTCGTTCATGTTCATGTTGGACGAGGTGCCGGAGCCCGTCTGGAAGACGTCCACGGGAAACTGGTCGTCCCAGCGCCCCGAAGCGACCTCCTCGGCTGCCGAGCGCACCGCCTCCGCCAGGTCCTTGTCGAGCACGCCCAGTTCGGCGTTGACCACGGCCGCCGCCGCCTTGATCCGGGCCAGCGCCTCGATGTGCGCGCGCTCCAGGCGCTGGCCGCTGATCGGGAAGTTCTCCACGGCCCGCTGCGTCTGCGCCCGCCACTTGGCCTCGACGGGCACCCGTACCTCGCCCATCGAGTCGTGCTCGGTCCTGTACTCCGTGTGCTCTGTGTGCTCCGTGCTCTCGCTCATGTGCACCTCCATGACCACCAGCGTCCCGCACCGGGTACCACATTCCCGGCAGGCCCCACCCGGCTCCGGTGCCGGATCCCGCCGGTCCTGTGCGGCTCAGCCCTCGCCGCCGACCTGCGTGTACGCGCTGTTGACGATCTTCTGGGCCAGTCCGGCCTCGTCCCGGTCCACGCGCGCGCTCAGCCAGAAGAACCGGGTCCCGCCCCCACTGCCGCCGAACGCGGTCCACACGGTCAGCTCGTACGTCTTCTCCGTGCGCCGCACCGCGTAGTAGGCGCGACGGTCGTCGGTCCGCCGCCACGGCAGCCGGGCGGTGCCGGGGCGGCTCTCGGCGAAGGCGTGGCCCGTCTTCTGCGGGCACCGCTTCGCGCAGTTGAGCTGGGCCGCGTGCAGGCGCAGCCGTGGCCCGCCGGTCTGTACGGCGGGGTTCTTGATCCGCTCGTAGGAGAGGTCACTGTCGGTCACGTTCTCGCAGTCGTAGGCGTAGGCGTCCTCGGGCATGTCCTTCGTCCTGTCGGAGAACTGGCAGTCGAGGTCCTTCGGCGCGCGGAAGGGAAGGGTCAGCCCTCCCAGGTCCCAGATGTGGGAGCGTTCGTTCCGGCCCCACACCGCGCCGTGCAGCGCGTGCTCGGGGCGCTGGTAGCGGGCGAGCCGGGAGTCCTCCGGCGGCTCCGGGGAGCGGGGGACGGTGGCCAGGTCCCGTGCGTCGTCGCGGCCCAGCGTCCGGCGCAGCAGCGACTCGGCGACAGCCGTGAGCCGTTCGCGGGAGCCGTACTCCTCGGTGTACTCGACGGTCACGATCCGGTTGTCGTCGCGCGCCGTGTACCTCGCCGTGGGCATGAAGAGCGTCCCGGAGCTGGACGGCAGGGACGGTGCGTGCACCCGGCGTACCACCTGCGCGGTGGGCGCGGAGGAGATGCCGACGGTCGTGGTGAGGTCGGCGGGCGGGGTTCCGCGGGTGGAGCGCCGCTCCTTGCGCGCGTTGTCGAGCACCACGGCGAACTGCTCGCGGGCCTGCGCCGAGCCGCTGCCGCCAAGATCTCCGGCCATGGTCTGGGTCTTGACGCTCACCTGGACCTCGGGCCGGAACGGCGCCTGCTCGTCCGCGACGCACAGGCCGCTCGCGATGACGTCGCTGTCGCTGTCGTCGTCGCTCTGGCGCAGCGTCTCGTCGCGTGCGACCTGGCGCGGGTCCTCCATCAGGGCCCCGAGCACCTGGCGGGAGAGCGGCGCGCAGACGTCGTCGAGGGAGGCGGGGTACGGGTGCGGGCCGGGCACGGGCGGGGTGTTCAGCAGGCCGATGCCGGTGGCCAGGAGGAGCAGCACGCCCAGCCCCGCCACGGCGCCGGGGAGCGCGTCGCGGAGCGCGGCGCGCAGGGCGGCGGCCCAGCGGCGGTACCGGGCGGGTTCCTGGGCGTCGGCATCCTGAGCGTCGGCTTCCGGGAGGTCGGCGGCCAGCCGGTTGCGCAGCTCGATGTGGCGGAACCGGTAGACGCCGCCCGCCTGACGCAGGACGCCCTTCGCGTGGGCCTCCCGGAGGAAGTCCATGAGGTGCCAGGGCAGCCGCCCCGTCGCGGCGAACCAGACGCGCGCGAGGGAGTAGCGGCCCCAGGCGGAGACGGCGTTCTCGTACAGCCAGGTGCTCAGCGTGGCCCCGGCGACCGTGCCCGCCCAGGCCCAGCCCGTCACCACGTCGCGGCCCCCGACGATCTGCCACACGGCGAGCAGCACCCACGGCAGCACCCACAGCAGCCCGGGGTCCCCCTCCGTGTTCCTGACCGCGAAGCCGGTCGCCAGGGTGACCCGCCGGTCCCGCCGCAGCAGCCGCGCGGGCTCGGCGGCCGTCTCCGGGTCGGCCGGCGTCCTGGCGTGGGTGAATGGCCAGCGCACGAGCGAGCGCAGGGCGAAGACGGCGGCGATCAGGACCGCGAGGCGACCGGCGTCGGGGCCGCCGTCCGAGCCCGCCGCGTACGCGACGAAGCCCAGCAGCGCCGCCCAGCCCGCGAGCGTGCCCGTCAGCTTCCATCTGGGCGTCCGCCGCAGGTCCGACGGGCGCGGCAGCCGCGCCTGCTGCGGCGCGCGCCCCGTACCCCCGCCGTACTCGCCCCACGCGAACGCGCACACCCCGGCCCCGAAGACCGCCCACAGCGGCACGGGCACCGGCACCGGCTGCCAGTGCGCCCACGGGGGCGTGCCGAGGTCCATCCGGCTGACGGTGAACGTCGCGACGGCCGCAGCCGGCAGCACGCTCAGCCTGCGCACCCAGCCCGGCAGCGCCTCCTCCAGCCGCCACCAGGCGATCTCCTGCCCGCCGAAGCGGCGCGTGTGCGCGGCGACGAACGCGGCCCAGCCGCGCGCCCGCTCGGCGCGCTCGCGCCCGGCGTCGGCGTAGGCGGCGGTCAGGAACGCGTCGTACAGGTGCCGTTCCACGGCCTGCCGGGTGGTGAAGCGTCCGGCGCCGAGCAGTTCGGCGGGGTCCGCTTCCGTCTCGCTGTAGGCGACGCGGGCGAGCGCGACCATCAGCGGGGTGCTGAGCACCCGGCGCAGCACGCGCGTCTCGCGCGCGGTGTCGTCCGGGTCGGCCAGCCGCGCCAGCACCGGCGCCCACTTGGTGCGGGTGGGGTCGCTGCGGCTGGTGCGACGGCTGGTACGGGGCAGATAGCGGGCGAGGTCGTCCGTCGTCAGCGGGCACAGCTCGACGGCGACGGCTCCGGGCAGCGGCAGCGCGGCCCCGTCGACGGCGCGGGTGTACTCGGCGGTGCGGCTGGTCAGCACGCAGCGCGCGTGCTCGGTGAGGCTCGCGCGCAACTGGCGCAGCGCCTCCGGCTGGGTGGCGAGGGGCAGCTCGTCGAAGCCGTCGAGCACGGGCAGCACCCGGCCCGACGCGATCAGGTCGAGCGCCGCCTCCGGAGTGGGCAGCGGCACGGGGTGCTCGGCGCACAGCCGCTCAGCCGCCCAGCGCCACAGGCCCTGGGGCCCGCGCGGGTCCCACGAGGCGAGCGGCAGCACGACGGGCACGGGCGCGGCCGAGGCGGGCCCTCGCGCCTCCAGCAGGGTGCGCGCGAGCCGCTGCGCGAGGACGGTCTTGCCCGCGCCCGGCTCGCCCAGGACGACCAGCCGCTGCCGGGGGAGCCGGGTGAAGAACGCGGCGGCGCCCGCGAACTCGCCCTCCGCTTCGAGGGAGCCTGCGGAGTCGGCGGGGAAACCGGGGGAGTCCGGCTCGGCGGCGAGGAGGTTCGGCGCGTGGTCCGTGACCAGCGGATCGGCGGCCTG
The DNA here is from genome assembly GCF_054782395.1 of Streptomyces daliensis. NCBI lineage: Bacteria > Bacillati > Actinomycetota > Actinomycetes > Kitasatosporales > Streptomycetaceae > Streptomyces > Streptomyces daliensis. Next base: position 134,425 of record NZ_BAAGSO010000086.1, read on the forward strand.
CCACCGTACGGGGATGGGCGTGGGCGTGCTCACGGGCGAGAGCGCGAGCTGGTCCTCCCTGCCGTACTGCCGGGTCAGCGCCTCCGCCAGCCCCTCGGCAGCGCGGTCGAGCCGGTGCCCTGGCAGCGGCGTACGGGGGCGTGCGCGGGTGCCCCGCTCCCGTAACCGGCGCCGCTCCCGTATCCGGCCCACGGCGGCCGAGCCCGCGAGCGCCGCCGCGCACAGCGCGGCCAACGCGGGCAGCCGCCCGCCCGAGGCGGCCGGGCCCAGCACGGCGGGCGGCGCGGCCCACAGCACGGCACCGGCGCAGGCCAGCAGCGCGGTGAGCACGAGGAGGCGGAGGGGGGAGCGGGGCGGCGCGGCGGGTTCCTCGTGCACATGGATGTGGACGGCGTCGACGCGCTCCGCCAGCACGACGTTGCCGAAGGTGCCCCCGGTGATCCGGTTCTCCAGGCGGGGCGCGGCCCCCTCGCGGGCTATGTCCCCCGGACGTCGCGTCCCGTCCGCCGTGCCCCCGTCCACCGGCCACCCCCGCCCGCCCCACGACCCGTCAGGGGACGGATCTTAGCCCCGGCGCCCCACGTGTGAAGGGGACGGAGCGGGGCGCAGAATGGGGGCGGCCGCAGGGGCCGGGAACGTGAGGAGAGACGTATGGGCAGCTCAGCGAACGAACCGGTGATCGTCGTGGCGACCTTCAGGCCGCGTCCCGAGGCACGGGAACAGGTGCGGGGCGCGCTCCGCGACGCGGCGGGACGCGTCCACGAGGAGCCCGGCTGCGAGCTGTACGCGCTCCACGAGGCCGAGGACCGCTTCGTCCTCGTCGAGAAGTGGACGACGGAGGGGCAGCTCGCGGACCACGGCTCGGCACCCGCCATCAAGGAGCTGCACGCCGCGCTCGACGGCAAGCTGCTGGAGCCCGCCGACGTGGTCAGGCTCGCCCCGCTCCCGGCGGGTTCGCCCGACGCGGGCGCGCTCTGAGCGAAGCCGTGCGGCGGGCCGCTCCGCGCCGGTCACGCACCGGTGCGGGGCGGCCCGTGGGCGTCACGCGGTCACGCGCCCCGTACCGGGATCGACGTCACGAAGGTCTGCTCGGGCGCCGGGTCGGCGAAGAAGTCGTTGCCCTTGTCGTCCATGACGATGAACGCGGGGAAGTCCTCGACCTCGATGCGCCAGACCGCCTCCATGCCCAGTTCCTCGTACTCCAGGACCTCCACCTTCTTGATGCAGTCCTGCGCCAGCCGGGCCGCCGGGCCGCCGATGGAGCCGAGGTAGAAGCCGCCGTGCGCCGCGCACGCGTCGGTGACCTGCTTGCTGCGGTTGCCCTTGGCCAGCATCACCTTGGAGCCGCCCGCCGCCTGGAACTGCTCCACGTAGGCGTCCATCCGGCCCGCCGTCGTCGGGCCGAAGGAGCCGGAGGCGTAGCCCTCGGGGGTCTTGGCGGGGCCCGCGTAGTAGACGGGGTGGTCCTTGAGGTACTGCGGCATCTCCTCGCCCGCGTCGAGACGTTCCTTGATCTTCGCGTGGGCGATGTCCCGCGCGACGACCAGCGTGCCGGTCAGCGACAGCCGGGTCTTGACGGGGTGCTTCGTCAGCTCGGCCAGGATCTCGTCCATCGGCCGCGCCAGATCGATCCGTACCGCGTCCAGATCGGCGCCCGCGCCCTCCGTCAGCTCGGACTCCGTCGTCTCGGGGAGGAAGCGCGCCGGGTCGGTCTCCAGTCGCTCCAGGAAGACACCCTCGGCCGTGATCTTGGCCTTGGCCTGCCGGTCGGCCGAGCAGGAGACGGCTATGGCGACGGGACAGGAGGCGCCGTGCCGGGGGAGCCGCACCACGCGCACGTCGTGGCAGAAGTACTTGCCGCCGAACTGCGCGCCGATGCCGATCTTCTGCGTCAGCTCGAAGACCTGCTGCTCCAGCTCCTTGTCGCGGAAGCCGTTGCCCGCGGGCGAGCCCTCGGCGGGCAGCTCGTCGAGGTAGTGCGCCGAGGCGTACTTCGCCGTCTTGAGCGCGTACTCGGCGCTCGTACCGCCGACGACGATCGCGAGGTGGTACGGCGGGCAGGCGGCCGTGCCCAGCGAACGGATCTTCTCCTCCAGGAACTTCATCATGCTCGCCTCGTTGAGGACGGCCTTCGTCTCCTGGTAGAGGAAGGACTTGTTGGCGCTGCCGCCGCCCTTGGCCATGAAGAGGAACTTGTACGCGTCGCCGTCGGTCGCGTACAGCTCCACCTGCGCCGGCAGGTTGTTGCCGGTGTTCTTCTCGTCCCACATCGTCAGCGGGGCCATCTGCGAGTAGCGCAGGTTGAGCTGCGTGTAGGCGTCGTAGATGCCGCGCGAGAGCGCCTCCTCGTCGCCGCCCTCGGTCAGCACCTGCTGGCCGCGCTTGCCCATCACGATCGCGGTGCCGGTGTCCTGGCACATGGGGAGCACACCGGCCGCGGCGATGTTGGCGTTCTTCAGCAGGTCGAGCGCGACGAAGCGGTCGTTGGGGCTGGCCTCCGGGTCCTCCAGGATGCGGCGGAGCTGGGCCAGGTGCTCGGGGCGCAGATAGTGCGAGATGTCGTGCATCGCCTCGGCGGCCAGCTTGCGCAGCGCCTCCGGCTCGACCTTCAGGAAGGTCCTCCCGTCCGCCTCGAAGGTGCTGACGCCCTCCGAGGTGATGAGGCGGTACGGGGTGGTGTCCTCGCCCAGGGGGAGCAGATCCGTGTAGGTGAACTCCGGGTGGGACGGGCGGGAGCTGGCTGGCATGGGGGACTCTTCCTCTCGCTACGGCTCTCGACGGTGAGCGCGCCTCACAGCGTAGAACGCCCCCTTCGTACCTGTGCTTGTGAGGTAAGGCTCAGTAGCCGACGTAGCGGAAGAGGCGGCTCCGGGCGGTCGGAGGGCTCGGGCTCTGGTCGCGATCTATCGCGTCTGGGTACGCTGGCCCGGTGACTGACTCCCCGCTGGAAAACTCGCTGGAAAAGAAGCCGGCACGGCCCGCGGCCGAGGCCGTCGAGCCCGTGCGGCCCGTGGCGCCCGTGGAGCCCGCCGAAGTGTCCGTGCGCGCCTCGGACGCCGACCGCGACAGGGTCGCGGACATCCTGCGCGAGGCCCTGGCCGAGGGGCGGCTGGACGCGGAGGAGCACGGGGAACGCATCGACGCCGTCTACAGCGCCAAGACCGTCGGCGAGCTGGAGCCGCTGGTGCGCGATCTCCCGGCGGGACGGGCCGAGCCGTACCGCGCGGCGCGCCCCTCGTCCGCGCCCGCGTCCGCGTCCGCCGCGTTCTCCGTGCCCGACGACGGCCTCGGCCCCAAGGAGAACCTCGTCGCCATCTTCAGCGGCGCCGTGCGCAAGGGCCGCTGGCGGGTGCCCAGGAAGATTAACGCCTTCGCCTGCTTCGGCGGCGTCGAGATCGATCTGACGGAGGCGGACTTCCCGTATCCGTACGTCGTCATCAACGCGACGGCGGTCTTCGGCGGCATCGAGATCCGGGTGCCCGAGAACGTCACGCTGCGGCAGAAGGGCGCGGGCGTCTTCGGCGGCTTCGACGTGCGCACCTTCGAGTCCGAAGAGCCGGACGCGCCCACGGTGCTGGTCCAGGGCGCCGCGGTCTTCGGCGGCGTCGAGGCCAAGCCGCGCCGCGGCAAGCGCCTCCGGAACCTGCGCGACCGCCTCCGCAAGGAGCTGTGACCCCTGAGGGGCGCGAGGCCGCCGGGGCACTGGGTGTGAAGGCCGGAGGGGTGCGCGGGTGCCGGGCGGCGCGGGCACTTGCGGGGGCGGTGCCGGGCGGCTGAGCTGCGGTCACGCGGGGGAGCCGGCCGCCGCGCGTCGGCGCGCGGGCGTGGCCGGTAAGGGGCGCGCGGGGGCGGCGAGTGGCGCCACGGTATGCATACCGCCGCGCACAGCGGGTAGGGCTCGGGCATCGTCTCTCGTACGGTCAGCAGCGCGAACTGCCGTGCGCAGCAAGACGGGTGAAGGTGAGTCACCGTCGTCTCGTCAGGAGCAGATCGTGCTGCAACCGCCGCATCAGTCCCTGAAGGCAGCCGCTATAGTCCCCGCCCCGCGTGCGCCAGAGCGCGACGACCAAGCGGGGCCCTGGCATTCGGAAGCGGTCTGCCGAAGGGATGAGGCCGGCCTCTTCTTCGCACCCTCCAAGGAACCGACCGCCGCACGGCTCTCCCGCGAACAGGCCGCCAAGAGGCTCTGCGCCCGCTGTCCCGTGATGGTGGAGTGCCGCGAGCACGCGCTGGTCATGCCGGAGCCCTACGGGGTGTGGGGCGGCCTCACCGCGGCGGAACGCCGTGTCGTCCTCGCCCGCAGGCGCCGCAGGGAGGCCGCGGGCGCGGGTGCGCCTGGCGTGCCGGGTGTGCCCGCCACGGCCGAGGCGCAGCCGGTGCCACGTATCGCCTGACGGCGCACGCCGTCGCCCCCTCGTCGTCGCCGCTGACCGTCCGCCACGGGAACGCGCGCCGGCCGGGCGTGACGCGGCCGGTACCGCCTTCGGCGGTCGGACCGGCCGCGTTCCTCTCCCGTACCCCGTGCAGCCCCCTGCGTCAGCGTGCCCGGTCGAAGTCCACGGCGCTGTACGCACGCAGCTTGGACAGCTTGTGCGTGGACTCGATCTTGCGGATCGTGCCGGACTTCGAGCGCATCACCAGCGACTCGGTGTACGCGCGCTCGCCCCGGAAGTGCACGCCGCGCAGCAGGTCGCCGTCGGTGATGCCGGTGGCCACGAAGAAGACGTTCTCGCCGCCGACCAGGTCCTCGGTGTGCAGGACGCGGTCGAGGTCGTGGCCCGCGTCGAGGGCGCGCTGCCGCTCCTCGTCGTCCTTCGGCCACAGCTTGCCCTGGATGGTGCCGCCCAGGCACTTTATGGCGCAGGCCGCGATGATGCCCTCGGGGGTGCCGCCGATGCCGAGGAGCAGATCGACGCCGGTCCCCTCCCGTACGGCCGCGATCGCGCCCGCGACGTCGCCGTCCGAGATCAGCTTGATCCGCGCGCCCGACTCGCGGATCTCCTTCACCAGGCCGTCGTGGCGCGGCCGGTCCAGGACGACGACGGTGACGTCGTCCGGGGTGCAGCCCTTGGCCTTGGCGATGCGGCGGACGTTGACGGCGGGCGGGGCGGTGATGTCCACGAACTCGGCGGCGTCGGGGCCCGTGACGAGCTTCTCCATGTAGAAGACCGCGCTCGGGTCGAACATCGCGCCGCGCTCGGCCACGGCCAGCACGGAGACCGCGTTGGTCATGCCCTTGGCGGTGAGGGTGGTGCCGTCGATCGGGTCCACGGCGACGTCGCACTCCGCGCCGGTCCCGTCGCCGACCCGCTCGCCGTTGTAGAGCATCGGCGCCTCGTCCTTCTCGCCCTCGCCGATGACGACGACGCCGTTCATCGAGACGGTGGAGACGAGGGTGCGCATGGCCTTGACGGCGGCGCCGTCGGCACCGTTCTTGTCGCCGCGGCCGACCCAGCGGCCCGAGGCCATGGCGCCCGCTTCGGTGACCCGTACGAGTTCCAGTGCCAGGTTGCGGTCGGGTGCCTCCGGCGCGACCTCTAGCTGGGAGGGAAGGTGGTGGTGTTCGGTCATCGGAGCGCACCTTTCTGCTCGGCGACGGCCGGGCTACTGAGGGTGGGGCAACTCTATCGAGCCTTCGAAAAAGTGAGCAGTGCGCCCATCGGATGAGCGCTTCCCGTCACCCGTCCTGCCGCCTCCCCTTCTGTCTCTCCCTCCCCCGCACCCCGGGGCCGTGTGACACCCGGCATAAGGGACGATGGAGTGGTGGCAGCAGACAAGCAGCGGGGCAAGCAGTCGGTGCGGGACATGGTCATCTCGCTGGGGGTGATCGTTCTCGCCGCCTGGGTGATCTATCTGTTCGTGCCGCACGACGAGCACCAGGATCCGGTCAAGCCCGTCAGCTACCGCGTGGAGCTGGACTCGGCGCGCCGCGCCGCGCCGTACCCGGTCCTCGCCCCGCACGGGCTGTCCGACGACTGGCGCCCGACGTCGGTGACGTACGAGCCGGAAGGCCAGCAGGGCGCCGCCTGGCACCTGGGCTTCATGGCGCCGGGCGACGAGTACGCGGCCGTCGAGCAGAGCGACCAGTCGCGCCCGGCGAAGTTCATCGAGGACGTCACCCACAAGGCGTCGAAGACCGCGAAGACGGACACCTTCGGCGGCGAGAAGTGGACGCGGTACGAGGGCGAGAAGTACGACGCGCTCGTCCTGGAGGACCCGGAGAACAAGGTCACCACCGTCGTCACCGGCACCGCCTCCTTCGCGCGGCTCGGCGAGCTGGCGGACTCCCTCACCTCGGGGAAGGCCGCCGAGGAGGCGGCGAGCAAGGCGGCCGACGAGGCCGCGCGTAAGGAAGCGGATAAGGCGGCCGAGGGGACCGACGAGTCCGGCAAGGGCTGAGCCGCGCACCCCGGCCGCCCGCTCGGCGGCCGGCGGGGCCCGGAGTGCGCGGCTCGCCCCAGGGCCTCGCGGCTCAGACCGTCGCGACGGCGTCCTCGAAGGCCAGGCGGGGCGAGCGCGGGAAGAAGGCGTCGTCGCCCGGCTTGCCTATGTTGATGACCAGGAACGCCTTTTGCTTGCCGTCGCCGAAGAACTTCTCGTTGATCCCGGCGAAGTCGAAGCCGGTCATCGGCCCGGCGGCCAGCCCCGCGGCGCGGACGCCGAGGATGAAGTAGCCCGCCTGGAGGGTGGCGTTCTGCGTGCCGGCGGCCTCGCGCGAGGTGGCCTCGGAGAAGTAGGCGTCCTTGATGCCCGGCGCGTGCGGGAACAGCTCCGGCAGCTTCTCGTGGAAGTCCAGGTCCACGGAGAGGACGGCGGTCAGGGGAGCGCTGAGGGTCTTGTCGCCGTTGGCGCCCATCGCGTACTTCACCAGGCGCTCGCGGGCCTCGCGGGAACGGACGAGGGTGACGCGCAGCGGCGACTGGTTGAAGGCGGTGGGGGCGAACTTGACCAGGTCGTAGACGGCCTGGATCTGCTCGTCGGTCACCGGCTCGTCGGTGAACGTGTTGGCGGTGTGGGCCTCACGGAAGAGCAGGTCCTGGGCGGCGGGATCGAGGGCGAGAGCCATGCTGCTGTGCCTAGCCTTTACAGAGTGGTTCAAATTGGCATGATCCACCGTAGGGCGCGTTATTTAAAGGTTCAACCAAAGTCGGGCGCTCGCCACTGTCTCTCTCGTCACTCTTCCCTCGGTCTTCTTCCCCTCAGTCCTCGTCCTCGGCCTCGTCGTCGGCCGCCTCCGGCTCCTCCCCGGCGTCCGCCTCGGCCTCCAGCACCGCGTCCAGCCGGGCCCTGGCGCCCTCCAGCCACTCGCGGCAGATCCGCGCCAGCTCCTCGCCGCGCTCCCACAGCGCGAGGGACTCCTCCAGCGTCGAGCCGCCCGCCTCCAGTTGCTGGACGACCCGGACCAGCTCGCCCCGCGCCTGCTCGTAGCTGAGCGAGGACAGGGTGCTCCCGCCCTCGGCCTCCGTGCCCGTGTGGGGACCGGTCTCCGTGTCCGTCGTCGTCATGCGCCCCAGCCTAAGCGCGCGGGCTGACAGCCACGCCTATGTGCGCGGCCCGGCGGTCACCGTCACGCCGAACTCGCCCTCGGCCACCCGCGCCCGCAGCCCGTCGCCCTCGGCCACCTCGGCGGCGTCGCGGACCACCGAGCCGTCCTCGCGTTGGAGCACGGCATAACCCCGCTGGAGGGTGGCGGCGGGAGAGAGGGCCACTATGCGCGCGTGGGTGTGGGACAGCTCGTCCTCCGCGCGGTCCAGCCGGTGCCCGAGGGTGCGCCGGGCCCGCTCCAGCAGGAACGCGATGTCCTCCTCGCGCTCCTCGACCAGCGTGTGCGGATCGGCCATCGCGGGGCGGCTCATGACGTCGACGAGACCGCGCTCCTCGCGTTCGAGCCGCCCGGTGATCACCCGCCAGGCCCGCGCGCGCAGCTCCCGCACCCGCTCGTGCTCCTCGCCCACGTCCGGCACCGTGTCCTTCGCGGCGTGCGTGGGCGTACGGGAGCGGAGATCGGCCACCAGATCGAGCAGCGGCGCGTCCGCCTCGTGGCCGATCGCGGAGACCACGGGCGTACGGGCCTCGGCGACGGTGCGCACCAGCCGCTCGTCAGAGAACGGCAGCAGGTCCTCCATGCTGCCGCCGCCGCGCGTCACGATGATCACGTCGACCTCGGGGTGCGCGTCCAGCTCCCTGACGGCCTCGATGACCTGCGGCACGGCCCGCACGCCCTGCACCGCCACGTTCCGCACCTCGAAGCGGACGGCGGGCCAGCGCTCGCGGGCCGTGTGCAGCACGTCCCGCTCGGCGTCCGAGGCGCGGCCCGTCACCAGGCCGATGCGGTGCGGCAGGAACGGGAGCCGCCGCTTGCGCTCCGAGGCGAAGAGGCCCTCGGCCATCAGCTTCTTCTTCAACTGCTCCAGGCGCGCGAGCAGCTCGCCGATGCCCACGGGGCGGATCTCGGCGGCGCGCAGCGACAGCGAGCCGTTGCGCTCGTACCAGACGGGCTTGGCGTGCACGACGACGCGGGCGCCCTCGGTGATGATGTCCTTCACCGGTTCGAAGACCTGCCGGAAGCAGGTGACGGTGATCGACACGTCGCGCGACGGATCGCGCAGGGTGAGAAAGGCCACCCCGGCGCCCGGGCGGGGCGAGAGCTGGATGACCTGCCCCTCCACCCAGACCGCACCGAGCCGGTCGATCCAGCCGCCGATCAGCCGCGACACCTCGCTGACGGGGATGGGGGCTTCCGCGGACGTGTTGAGAGCCATACGGGGCAGGCTAGTCGTCCGGTACGACAGCCCCGTGCGACAGCCCGTACGACATCCCCGCGCGTCACTGCCCGGCCCCGCCTCCGGCCCCGCTCCCCGGCGTCACCTTCCGCGCCCGCAGCACCGCCAGGATCACCAGCGCCGCCGCCAGCCAGGCGAGGCCGACGAGGTGGGCGTCGCGGTGCGCCGTGACGATCACCGCGACCGTGATCGCGAGCCCCGCCAGCGGCAGCACCCAGTCCCGCAGCACCCCGGCCGCACCGTCGCGCTTGCGCACCCCGTAGTAGCCGATCACCGAGAGGTGCAGCAGCGCGAAGGCCGTCAGGGCGCCGATGTCCACGACCGAGACGAGCCGGTCCAGGCCGTCGGGCGTGCGGGCCGCCCACACCGCGGCGCACAGCGTGATGACGGCGGTCAGCAGCAGCGTGCGGCGCGGTGCGCCCGTGCCCGCGTCCACCTTCGAGAGCGCCCGCGGCAGCCGCCTGTCCCGCGCCATCGCGTACAGCAGCCGCCCCGCCGCCGCCTGCCCCGCCAGCGCGGCGAACGCGGCGCCGACGGCCTTGCTCGCCGCGACCGTCGTCTGGAGCCAGCCGCCGACGGCCGACTCGACGGCCACGTAGAAGGCGGAGCCCTGCGCGGCCGGGTCGCGGGCCAGGTCGCGCGAGGAGTCCGGGGAGAGCAGCGCGGCGAGGTACGTCTGCGCCAGGAACAGCACACCGGCCAGCAGCAGGCACCCGAGCAGCGCCTTCGCGACGACCGACGAGCCGCCCCGGCCCTTCTCCGCGCCGTCCTTCCCGCCCTGCCTGTCCTTCCCGCTCACCGTCTCCTCGGCGAAGTTCGCGATGGCGTCGAAGCCGAGGAAGGACAGCACCGCGACCGAGACCGCGCTCAGCACCGCCACCAGCGAGAAGTCCTGGTCGCCTGTGAAGGGGGAGAGCCAGCCGCGCGCGGGCCCGTGCTGGGCCAGTACCACCAGCGCCGCCACCACGAAGACCAGCAGCACCACGATCTCCAGCGCCAGCACGACGAAGCCGACCGCCGCCGCCCTGCGCACGCCGGAGAGGTTGAGCGCGGTGGTGATGACGACGGCGGCGGCCGTCCAGATCCACTGGTCGACGGACGGGACGAGCTGGTTCATCGCGATGCCGGAGAAGAGATAGCCGACGGCCGGGATCAGCAGATAGTCGAGCATCGCCATCCACCCGGCGACGAAGCCCGCGCCCTCGCCGAGCCCGGTGCGCGCGTACGCGTAGACCGAGCCCGCCTGGGGGACGGCCCGGACCATCCGGGTGTACGAGTACGCGGTGAAGGCCATGGCGACCGTCGCCACCACGTACACCAGCGGCACCACCCCGTGGCTCTTCGCGTCGAGCGCGCCGAAGACGCCGACGGGGGCCATGGGGGCGATGAACAGCAGACCGTAGACGATCAGATCACGGAGGGTGAGGGTGCGCTTGAGGCCGTCGGCCGCGGTGGCGACGGCGTGGGGGGTGTGGGCGCGTGCTCCAGGCATAGCGACAGCTTGCCCCACGAAGCCCGCCCTCTCCCGTTGCCTTCTCCCGGCGGGGCGCCGCGCCCGTACGATGGAGCCATGTCTGCACGCCCCGCCCGTACGTCGCCCGACAACCCCGCCACGGCGAGCGCCACCGAGACCGCCTCCGCCGCGTCCGGCTCCGCCGGGCGCCGCCGCGTCCTCCTCGCCGCCCCCCGCGGCTACTGCGCGGGGGTGGACCGCGCGGTCATCGCGGTGGAGAAAGCCCTGGAGCAGTACGGCGCACCGATCTATGTGCGCCACGAGATCGTGCACAACAAGTACGTCGTGAAGACCCTGGAGAAGAAGGGCGCGATCTTCGTCGAGGAGACGGAGGCGGTGCCCGAGGGCGAGATCGTCATCTTCTCCGCGCACGGTGTCGCGCCCGTCGTCCACGAGGAGGCCGAGCGCGGCAAGCTCGCCACCATCGACGCGACGTGCCCCCTGGTCACCAAGGTGCACAAGGAAGCGGTGCGCTACGCCAAGGAGGACTACGACATCCTCCTCATCGGCCACGAGGGCCACGAGGAGGTCATCGGCACCAGCGGCGAGGCCCCCGAGCACATCACCCTCGTCGACGGCCCGGGCGATGTGGAGAACATCGAGGTCAGGGACCCGGAGAAGGTCGTCTGGCTCTCCCAGACCACACTCTCGGTCGACGAGACGATGGAGACCGTCGAGGCGATCCAGGGCCGGTACCCGAACCTGCTCTCGCCGCCCAGCGACGACATCTGCTACGCGACGCAGAACCGTCAGACCGCCATCAAGCAGGTCGCGGCCGACGCAGATCTGGTGCTGGTCGTCGGCTCCAAGAACTCCTCGAACTCCGTACGCCTGGTCGAGACGGCCCTGACGCACGGCGCCAAGGACGGCCACCTCATCGACGGCGCCGACGAGATCGACGAGGCATGGCTGGAGGGCGTCACCACCGTCGGCCTCTCCTCGGGTGCCTCGGTGCCGGACGTGCTGGTCGACGGCGTGCTGGAGTGGCTCTCTGAGCGCGGGTGGGAGGACGTGGAGATCGTCCAGCCCGTGAAGGAGCACATGCAGTTCTCGCTGCCGAAGGAGCTGCGGCGGGATCTGCGCGCGGAGGCGGCGCAGAAGACGCAGGGCTGAGCCCAGGGGCCCGGGCCGGGCGTCGGCCACGTCGCCGTCGCCGTCGCCGTACCGGCCCCGGCTCACCCTGCCCCGGTTGACTGGCCGCGCCTCATTGGCCGCGCTGCTGCCAGAGCAGCGCGGCCTTTCGCATGGTCGCGATCAGCAGGGCCAGCAGGGTGCCGCCGTAGAGCCAGACCGCGTTCGAGGAGAGGGCCGAGAACAGCGCCATCACATGGCTGCCGAAGCTGCCGCCTCCGTCGCTGATGAGCAGGAGGCCGATGGTGAAGGCGAGGGGGACGGAGACGGCCGACGTGAAGACGTCGGCGGGCCGCACCCACAGCGCGCACACGGCGCTGATCAGCAGGAAGAAGACGCCGTATACCGGGCCCGAGCCGTCCAGCAGCAGCTCGTCCAGGCCGCCGACGATCACCGTCAGCAGCGTCGAGAGCACGCCGCCGCCCAGGGCGGTGAGGCGTGGCCTCGGGAGGCGGGCCTTGAGGGCGCCGAGGGGGCCGGGGCGCCGGGCGCCGTAGACCCGGCCCGTGCTCGGGCGGGGCGGCGGGGCCGCGTCGTCTGCGGTGTCCGGGCTGCCTGTGCCGCCTGCGGTGTCTGGGGGGGGATCGAGGGTGTCGGCGGGCTCGAGGGGACCGGCGGACCGGGCCTGTGCCTGGGGCTGTGCCTGGGCATGGGCCTGCGCCTGGGCCGCCCGGCCCGGGGAGGGGGCCGCCGCTGCGGCCCCGGAGCCCCGGAACCGCTGCCGCTGACCTCGGCCGTTTTCTGTCATGCGCGCGCTGTGCTGCTCCACTGCACCAACGTAGGCCGGGGCCCCCGTCCCCGTAGCGGACGGACACGCCTTTGGCCGTGAGTTCGAGCCCGTAGACTGGTGGATCGGCCCGGACCTGCCCGGTCCGGCCAGCTCACCACCCCCTCTCGCTACGGGAAGTCGCCACGTGTCGCTCACGATCGGAATCGTCGGCCTGCCGAACGTCGGCAAGTCGACGCTGTTCAACGCCCTGACCAAGAACGACGTGCTGGCGGCCAACTATCCGTTCGCCACCATCGAGCCCAACGTCGGCGTCGTCGGCGTCCCCGACCCCCGCCTGGCCAAGCTGGCGGAGATCTTCAGCTCGGAGCGGGTCCTGCCCGCCACCGTCGACTTCGTCGACATCGCGGGCATCGTCCGGGGCGCGAGCGAGGGGGAGGGCCTGGGCAACAAGTTCCTGGCGAACATCCGCGAGTCCGACGCGATCTGCCAGGTCATCCGCGCCTTCAAGGACGACAACGTCGTCCACGTCGACGGCAAGATCTCGCCGAAGAGCGACATCGAGACGATCAACACCGAGCTGATCCTCGCCGACCTCCAGACGATCGAGCGGGTCCTGCCGCGGCTGGAGAAGGAGGCCCGGGTCAAGAAGGACAAGCAGCCCGAGGTCAAGGCCGTACTGGAGGCGAAGGCCATCCTGGAGGAGGGCCGCACCCTCTTCTCCGCGGGCATCGCCCAGGGCACGGAGGCCGCGGCGCCGCTGTACGACCTGCACCTGCTGACGACCAAGCCGTTCCTCTACGTCTTCAACGTGGACGAGGACGAACTGGTGGACGAGGACTTCAAGGCCGAGCAGCGCGCCCTGGTCGCCCCGGGGGACGCGGTCTTCCTCAACGCCAAGCTGGAGGCGGACCTCGCCGAGCTGGACGAGGAAGAGGCGCTGGAACTCCTCCAGACGGTCGGCCAGGAAGAACCGGGCCTCGCCACCCTGGCCCGCGCCGGCTTCCACACCCTGGGCCTCCAGACCTACCTGACGGCGGGCCCCAAGGAGTCCCGCGCCTGGACCATCAAAAAGGGCGCGACGGCCCCCGAGGCGGCCGGCGTCATCCACACGGACTTCCAGAAGGGCTTCATCAAGGCCGAGGTCATCTCCTACGACGACCTCGTCGCGACGGGTTCGGTGGCGGAGGCCCGCGCGAAGGGCAAGGCGCGCATGGAGGGCAAGGACTACGTGATGCGGGACGGGGACGTGGTGGAGTTCCGGTTCAACGTGTAGCGGGTCGTGTCGCTACGTCGCTGACCAGGCAGGCGTGCGGGTCAGGAGGGGTCCGTCCTTTCAGGGGCGGGCCCTTTGTCTTTTCCCGTGCTGGGATTTGTGGGAGCAGGTCGCTGACCGAGCTGTGAAGGTAGTGCGGACGTGGCCCTTTTCCTACTCGTTTGACACAATCGGGATATGGCTGAGACGACGTACAGCATCGGGGAAGGGCCGGCGACGCGGGTGAGCCTGTCACTTCCTGAGGGGACCGCGGAGGCGATTCGGGCTCGGGTGGGCAAGCGGGAATTCTCCGCGTTCATCGCAGAGGCGGTCGAGCGTGAGCTGCGCGGGCAGGTCCTGGACGAGTACCTGGCGGACTACGAGAGCCGCAAGGGGCCGGTCTCCGAGCCGGCTCGTCAGCGGGCGCGGCAGGTGTTCGACGAGGTGTTCGCCGAGGAGGCCGAGTGGCCCGCCGCAGGCTGAGTCACGAGGGGACGCTGGTCCTCGACAGCGAGGGGCTTTCGAAACTGCTCGTCGACGACGAGCAGGTGGTGGCTCTCGTCGCTGAGGCGCGCTCGCGTGGCATGGAGGTCGTGATCAGTGCGCTCACCATCATCGAGGTCGTCCATGCCCGTACGAACAAGTCCCGCCTGAACTGGGTGCTTTCCGGGCTGCGGGTCGTCCCGGTCGGTGACGAGGAGGCGAGGGCTGCCTCCAAGTTGCTGATGGATGCCGGGTTGCACGGGCACAAGTACGCGATCGATGCGGCCGTCGCCGAGGCCGCGCTGGGACAGCACCGCCCCGTGGTCATGCTGACTTCCGACATCGACGATATGGCCAAGCTCTGCGGTGACCGGGTGCGGCTAGTGGGGATCTGAATGCCTCTGACCCCGGTGCTGCCTTCCGGCCGAGACCCGCAAGGATGGGATCGGGCGCCATACCTTGGCGGGATTGCCAGTGGCGAACGCGAGTCCGGACTGGTACCACTGATCAAGGTCCGGGCAGCGCGGTTTTAGCGGGGGAACGTGGGCTGGCAGGAAGAAGTCGTCTCGGCGCTGGACGCCTGGGTGGCACACGAGGGCGTAGCTGCTCGCGAGCCACGGTGGCGCCCCCTGGGGCGAGCGGTGCGGGGCCGGAAACCTGGGGAGTACGTAGTCGACGTGCGCGGGTCCGAAATCGGGACGGACCAGCTCCAGGGGGACAGCCTGCGACTGGCCGGTCTTGATGAGGGCGACATTGACGCAGGTCACTCCGTGCTCGACGTGTACAGGGACGGCACCGCGCTTCGCGTGCGTGTTCCGGAGTTCGCAGACCCGGCGGACCCCTGTCTGTGGATGAAGCCGCAGCCCACCGGATTCCTCGTCAAGGCGCTGCGGGAAGGCATGGCCTCGCTCGCCGATGCTCCGCTGGCCCATCTCATGGCCCGAGGCGAGGCGGGCACGGGGCGGCTTGCTGCCATGGGACTGCCGCCCGGCACGCTCTTGCCTGCCCAGGATCGCGCCTATCGGGCATGCATGGGTGAGGGGCTGTGGCTGGTGTGGGGGCCGCCGGGTACTGGCAAGACCACAGTTCTCAAACGCGCCATCAGCGATCTCATTGCCCGGGGGAAGCGGGTCCTGTTGGTCTCGGCCACCAATATCGCTGTGGACAACGCCCTGTGGGGCGTGGTGAAAGAGCGACGGCATGGTGATGGCGAGCTCGTCCGTGTGGGGCCGCCTCACCTGAGGGAGATCGCGGAAGACGCGAGTGTCTGCCTCACGCTGATGGTGCGCCACCGATTGACCGAAACCGATGAGCGCCGCCGTGCTGTCGCCGCTCAACTGGTCGAGGCTCGGGAGCGGGCCCGGCAGTTGGAGGAGCTGGAGCGGGGCCTCACGGACTTCGACGCTGTGGCGTACGCCGCGGACCGTGTCCGACTCGACGATCCTGCCCGGGCTTCCGCGGCTTTGGAGCGGACGCGCGATCAGGCACGCCGGGATGCCAGGGACGCGGGGGACACCGCCGCACGGCTGGAGCAGTCCCACCAAGCCGCGCTCGAAGCGGTGAGGGTGACGAAGCAGGCTCAAACTGACTGGAAATCGTACGACGAGTGTCAGGAAAGCCTGGACCGACTCCGTCGGGCAGTGACCGACTTGGAGGCGAAGGCACTCGTCGCCGACAGGGAGTGTGTGGCGGCTCAGGAGTTCGTGGACGGCCTTGAACAGATGAAGGGCTTTGCGAGGCGCCGGGCGAAGCGGGAACGGGAAACTGCGCGCATGCGACTGGAGACAGCGCGTGCTGACGCGCACCAGGCCGGTCAGAAAGCGGTGGACGCCCGGTCGGTCCTGGCCCGGCAGGAGGACGCCGTCGCGACGCAGATGGCGGAACTCGCGGCTCGGATTCCGTTCAGCAAGCAGGAAATCGCGCTCCGGCAGTGGAGTCTGCAGAAGGTGGAGAAGGCCCTGGAACGGGCCCGGCGACACCATCTGGCGGCGGGCGCCAACCTGGCCGTTCTCGCCAGGGAAATTGGGCTATCCCAAGCGGCTGAAACTCGCGTCGCGGAGGCCGACCGACTCGGGCACCCCCGACGCCATGCACAGGTGGCGGTCCTGAAACCTCGGGTGGCGGAGGACCAAGAGCACCGGCCGACGCTGGAACGCCGTCATCGCGAACTCCAGGAGGAGTACGACAAGCTTGCGCGTGACGCCCAGGGCGAGATCATTCGCGGTGCCAAGCTTGTTGCCACTACCCTTGCACGGTTCCGGACCACGAAAGCGGTCTTCGAGGGTGAATACGACGTTGTCCTGGTCGACGAGGCCGGGGCCGCGACCCTGCCCGAGGTCCTCCTGGCCGTAGGAAAGGCGAAGACCACTGCGGTCCTCCTTGGGGACTTCATGCAGCTCGGTCCCGTGCTGCCGCAACTCGACGGAAGCAAGCGGCCCGACGTTGCCCGCTGGATCCTGCGCGAGGTCTACGAGCACTTCGATATCGAGTCCCCTGTGGCGGCCGTGAATCACCAAGGCTGCGTCGTACTGGATGTCCAGCACCGCTTCGGTCACGACGTCATGCGTCTGGCGAACTCACTCGCGTATGACGGCGTGTTGAAACCCGGCCCAGGTATTGAGCAGCGTGCGGCGCGGCGCGCCTCGGACGACCCCGAGATCGTGATCATCGACACCGACGGGCTGCAGAACCTCGCCCAGGTCCACCGCACCGGCCGTCGAAAGGGATGGTGGCCGGCCGGTTCCCTGCTGGCACGAGCCCTGATCGACCTGCACGGAGAGGATGGTGAGGAGGCCGGTGTCGTGACGCCGTATCCGGTACAGGCCGAAGCCACCTTGGAAGCGCTCCGGGACAACGAGGGCGCCGGCAGTCGGCTCGCCGAAGTCGGAACGGCTCATCGATTTCAGGGCCGCGAGTTCCCTGTAGTCATCTTCGACACCGTGGAGGACGACTACGGTGACGGCCTCTGGATGTCCCGGGCGTCCCGGGCACCTGGGGCGTCCGCCTGGGAGCGCAATGGGATACGACTCTTCAACGTCGCCGTCACCCGCGTTCAGACCAGGCTCTACGTTGTCGGAAGCCGAAGGCGCATTCTTGCTGCGGGTGAGCAGACCGCCATGGGCAGGCTTGCTGCCCTCATCGGCGACCGACGCGTCCGCACGGTTCCGGCCACTCATCTGATCGCCCCCGGCGAGCGGCCGGACATCCCTCTCGGCCCGTTCGGCACGCGTCTCGCTGACGTCCTCTCCCGCCATGTCGAAGTCTCCGACGTCGACGACGAGATCACGTTCTACGAGATGTTTGCCGCAAGGCTGGCCGAAGCGCGCAATTCCTTGTGGATCTGGTCTCCGTGGACTGCGAAACGTCTCATCGGGCTGCTGCCAGTGCTGGACGAGGCCGTGCGCCGAGGAGTGCGTGTGACGGTCTTCGTCCGTGATCCCTACGACACGGGTCAGAAGAAGCAGGCCGACCTGGTCAGGCAGCTTCGGGCAGTGGTGCAGACGGTCGTCCCCGTCAACGTAATGCACCAGAAGATCGTCGTGATCGACGAGCACACGGTTCTGCTGGGCAGCCTCAACTCCCTCTCGCAGAGTCGCTCACGTGAGGTCATGCTGACCATCAAGGGCAGCCACTTCGCACGCAAGATCCTGACTCACGAGCATGCGGAGGACTTTGCCAAACCTCCTCGGTGCGATGCGTGCAAGGGGGAGGAAGTGGACCTGCGCCGCCGGGCCAACGGGTCCTGGTACTGGCGATGCTTCAACCGGATATGTCCAGCGCGGCGAGGGAGCCGGGCGTGGGAGAAGGCTGTTCGGCTCAAGTCAGGGGCGCGGCGCTAGCTGGTTCAACCTCAACGAGGGCACTGGCATCATCGATGGACAGCCTCGCCCTCATGGTGTGGGAAGTTGGAGACAAACCGGCGGGCATTCGTGCACCGGCGCCCGCGGATGTCGGATAGTGGTCTCGGTGTCGAAGCCTCTTGTACTTTGTCGAAAATCCCGTGCTGGGATGATGCTGGGACGCGTCCACATTCCGAAACCCAACGGAAAGACACGCCCGCTCGGTATGCCGTCCTGGTCGGACAAACTTGTCGGCGAAGTGA
>NZ_BAAGSO010000087.1:0-3841 GCF_054782395.1 Streptomyces daliensis
CAGCCGAAAAGCCGACCCGCACTTGTCGCCGCCCGAGGAGACACCCCGGCGCGGCACCGACCCCCACCACACAGCAACCCCATATCCACGGTCCGAGCCATGAATCACGCGGCGCCAGCCGCGTACTACCGGTCCATAGGCCGCGCCGAAGCCACCGGCCCGGCAGCCGAACACGGCGCCAAGCCACACGACGGCACCCCCGGGCAGGGTCACAAAAATTGGCGCGCGACCCTACAGTGCGCACCACACCGGCCAACCGTCCCGCGCAACACCCCCGACGAACGAAGCACCCCCGTTTCCTTCCGCCGCCCGCGAAGGGGACCCGTCCCGCGCAACCACCCCGTGAAGGGGACACCCCAAGAACGCCGAACCGCCCAGCGCAGCGCCCACGCGGTTAGGGTCGGCGTATGACGCATTCCTCCACCCCCGCCGACGGCGTCACCCTCCGCGCCGCCGACGCCGAGCTCACCGTCGAGCCCGGACACGGATGCCGCCTGGCTTCGCTGAAGGTCGCCGGCACAGAGCTGCTGCGGCAGGGCGACAAGTACGGCTCGTTCGTGATGGCGCCCTGGTGCGGGCGTACCGATCAGGGGCGCTTCCGGAGCGGCGGTGATCTGTACCAGTTGCCGGTCAGCAGTGGCCCGCACGCCATCCACGGCACCGTCAGGCACGCCGCCTGGCGCACCGTCCGCGCCGACGAGCGCAGCGCCGCGTTCACGTACGACCTCACGGACCCGTGGCCCTGGGAGGGCCGGATCACCCAGGTCGTGGAGCTGGCGGAGGACGGCGGCGGGGTCACGTTGACGCTGGGTGTGGAGACGCTTCAGGACTCGTTCCCCGCGCAAGCGGGCTGGCACCCGTGGTTCCTGCGCAGGCTGAGCGACGGCGGCCAGGACGTCCGTATCGACTTCACCGCCGAGTGGCAGGAGGAGCGCGGCGAGGACCACATCCCGACGGGCAAGCGGATCGAGCCCCGCCCGGGACCGTGGGACGACTGTTTCGGGATGCCGGACGGCGTCGATGTGACCCTGACCTGGCCGGAGGAGCTGGAGCTGAACGTCTCCAGCAGGGCGGAGTGGGCCGTGGTCTACGACGAGCAGCCGGAGGCCGTCTGCGTCGAGCCGCAGTCGGGGCCGCCCAACGGGCTGAACACGCACCCGCGCCTGGTGACCCTCATCGATCCGCTGGAGGTCTCCACGACGTGGACCTGGCGCAAGCTGGCCTAGCGCTCGCATAGGCTCGTATCCCATGAGCATGAGCCCCGACAGCGACGGCGTACGCGACGACGTACACGGTGACGTACGCGCCAAGCTGCTGCGTCAGATCAAGGACAAGGCCGTGGTGCACGGCAAGGTCACCCTCTCCTCCGGGCAGGAGGCCGACTTCTACATCGACCTGCGCCGGATCACCCTCGACGGCGAGGCGGCCCCGCTCACGGGCCAGGTGATGCTGGACGCTACGGCGCACCTGGACTACGACGCGGTGGGCGGTCTGACGCTGGGCGCCGACCCGGTCGCCACCTCGATGCTGCACGCCGCCGCCGCGCGTGGCCGGAAGCTGGACGCCTTCGTCGTGCGCAAGGCGGGCAAGGCCCACGGCCTCCAGCGCCGCATCGAGGGCCCGGACATCGCGGGCCGCCGGGTGCTGATCGTGGAGGACACCTCGACGACGGGGAACTCGCCGCTCACCGCCGTCGAGGCCGCGCGGGAGGCGGGCGCCGAGGTCGTGGCCGTCGCGACGATCGTCGAGCGCGGTGCCGCTTCGGCGATGGAGCGCGAGGGGCTGACGTATGTGCACGCGTACGACCTCAAGGACCTCGGCCTGGCCTGAGCGCCTGGCGCGTCCCGCGCGTCCCGCGCGCCCCGCGCGCCGGTCCGGGACCCGGCCCCCGCGCACCGCCCGGGGGCCGTTTTCCGCACCGCGTTATGTACCGTCCGATTCAAAACTGCTAGCGTGCCGCACATGCCCCGGCCCAGGAACTTCGACGAGAACCGCGCGGTCGACGCCGCGCTGGAGGCCTTCCGGGCCACCGGGTACGAGGCGACCTCCACCCAGGACCTGTGCGAGGCCACGGGCCTGGGCCGCAGCAGCATCTACAACACCTTCCGCAGCAAGCACGACCTCTTCCGGCGCGCCCTCGTCCGCTACACGGAGCGGCTGAGCGCCGAGCAGCGTGAGCTGATGGCGCGGGAGGACCTTCCCGCGCGCGAGAAGGTCCGCGTGCTGCTGGATGCCGCCCGGCTGACGGCCGCCCGCGGCTGTCTCCTCGTCAACACGGCCGTCGAACTCGCCGACCGCGACGAGGAGATCGCGCGGCTGCTGCGCGAGGACCACGAGCGTCGCGTGGCCGGGCTGCGCGCGATGTTCGAGTCGGCCCAGCGCGCGGGCGAGATCGACGGGGGCAAGGATCCGCACGGGCTCGCGCTCTTCGTCCTCGCCACGGTCGGCGGGATGAGCGTCAGTGCCCGCAGCGGCGCGGACGAGAGCGCGCTGAGCGCCATCGCGGAGATGGCCCTCACCGCCCTCTGATGCCGCTTTCCGGCCCTGGCGGATGTTCCACGTGAAACCATTCGCGGTGGGCTCGGCGGCTCGCGAGCCTGTGCATCAGGGGTCTGGAGCATCCGGGTTCGTCTGGGAAGATGGGGACGACGATGACGTCGATCCGTTGAGCTGAACAGAGCCGATACCGCACTCGCACACCCCAAGGAGCGGACAGATGCCCATCGCAACCCCCGAGGTCTACACCGAGATGCTCGACAGGGCAAAGGTGGGCAAGTTTGCCTACCCGGCCATCAATGTCACCTCGACGCAGACCCTGCACGCGGCGCTGCGCGGCTTCGCCGAGGCGGAGAGCGACGGCATCATCCAGATCTCCACCGGCGGTGCGGAGTTCCTGGGCGGCCAGTACAGCAAGGACATGGTGAGCGGCGCGGTCGCGCTGGCCGAGTTCGCGCACATCGTCGCGAAGAAGTACCCGGTCAACGTCGCGCTGCACACCGACCACTGCCCGAAGGACAAGCTCGACGGCTACGTCCGGCCGCTGCTCGCCCTCTCCAAGGAGCGCGTCGACGCCGGTCAGAACCCCCTCTTCCAGTCCCACATGTGGGACGGGTCGGCCGAGAACCTCAAGGACAACCTGGAGATCGGCGAGGAGCTGCTGGCCCTGGCCGCGGCGGCCAAGATCATCCTTGAGGTCGAGATCACCCCGACCGGCGGCGAGGAGGACGGCGTCACCCACGAGATCAACGACGAGCTGTACACGACCGTGGACGACGCCCTGCGCACCGCCGAGGCCCTGGGCCTGGGCGAGAAGGGCCGCTACCTGCTGGCCGCCTCGTTCGGCAACGTGCACGGCGTCTACAAGCCGGGCAACGTCGTGCTCCGTCCCGAGCTGCTGAAGGACCTCCAGGAGGGCGTGGGCGCGAAGTTCGGGAAGCAGAGCCCGTTCGACTTCGTCTTCCACGGCGGTTCCGGCTCCACGGAGCAGGAGATCGCCACCGCGCTGGAGAACGGCGTCGTGAAGATGAACCTCGACACCGACACCCAGTACGCCTTCACGCGGCCCGTCGCCGACCACATGTTCAGCAACTACGACGGTGTGCTGAAGGTCGACGGCGAGGTCGGCAACAAGAAGGTCTACGACCCGCGGAGCTGGGGCAAGGCGGCCGAGAAGGGCATGGCCGAGCGCGTGCGGCAGGCGTGCGGCAACCTGCGCTCGGCGGGCACCAAGCTGAAGTGACGCGTCGCGTCTGACGTGTTCGCGCTGACGCGCTGACGCGCTGACGCGCTGACGCGCTGACGCGCTGACGCGCTGACGCGCTGACGCGCTGACGCGCTGACG